>JBARBE010000143.1:0-4555 GCA_049792735.1 Candidatus Acidiferrum sp. | reverse complement strand
GGAGCTACCCGCTCAAAGAAGTCAATCGCTACATCGAGCGCCTCGTCGACGCCGGCTTCGAGGACCGCGTCATGTTCGGCACCGACCAGGTCCTCTGGCCCAAATTAATGCCCTATTCCATCAGCATCATCCAAAACGCCGACTACCTCACGCCCGACCAAAAGCGCGACATCCTCTACAACAACGCCGCCAGATTTTTGAGATTGGATACCGCTGCAACTAAGTGAGCTATTTTAGAGAGATGTCGTAACGCCCGAATCGCCCCAGAAGCGAAGGTGAGCTTCGGCCAACAGCCGGTTAATCGCTTCTCGGTCTACCTTCTCGGGAAGCGTCGATGTTTCCTGAGCCGCGAGCGCTTCTCTTTCAAGTTGCGCTCCGAGTTCTCGGATCTCGCTCAGCGAATATTTGCCCTTGCGGATTTCTATCAATTCGTCGCGGTTTGGCCTCGGCAGCGTGATCCGCCCCTGCTCCATCAACTCTTTCGCCTCTCCGTACAAGCGGATGACATGCATCGCATATTTCGTGTCGTATCCGTGTTTATCTTCCAGTTCGGCACGGTGGACGTTCTTCTGCCCCTTTTGCCCCAGCAATCGTTTCATCTGGTCGTCTGCGAATCCCAGGAACGGCTTCACGTGGCTCTTCGCGAGAAAAATCTCAGGCCGGGCGGAAAACCGGTCCCACGTCTTGGTAGTGAACTCCAGTGGCGCAAACAAGAAATGCAGCGCCGAAGGATTACCTTTCGCCGCCAGTCCTGCCCATTTCATCAGCGTATAGAGACACACATCCACATCTTGCGGACCGTTGCCGCCGGGCTTTCCGCCCGTCGTGAAAACAAAATGTTCTTCACGTTCCAATCCAAGCACTTTAATCGGCGGCGGAATGTAGAGTCCGTACCAGTCCGTATCGTCCGTCGCGCCCAGTTTTGCTCCGTGCGCTTGCGACCCGCCAATGCACGCCATGATCAGGTTTTCTTGATGGGCGAATCCGTATTGGGCAAAGTCTGGCTTCATCTTGCTGCTCTCGATACCGGCATGGTATCGCACCGTTGTCCTAAGCGCACAATTCCCGAGCCGCTCGGCTTACCGCGCCCGTCAGCAGTGCACTTCGCGGAAGAAATGGGGTAGCCGGGCTTGCTTGGATTGTTACAGCAAATCGGCACGATGCCGGGCAGTCAAGGCTCGCACCCGCCCGTCAGGTTGGATTACCGCAGAACTGGAATCATCTAATCGGAGTGAGTCCGGTAAGTACGTTCATCAACCCGCGCCACTCGCTCGGCGCTCCTCGAGTTGCTCAACCACGCTTTCCAGGTCGGGATAGCCCGCGCCAAAACTCCGCGTGAACCAATTCCCGCCTCGCTCCGCAATCTTCTCGCCATCCGCCAGCACCTCGAACTGACCTGTCTCGCCAGGCGTAAGCACCGCTTCCACGCCCAGTCGTTCCTTGATGAGGTTCACGAGACTCGCGACCTTAACCTTGTTATTCCCTCAGGTCGGGCAGTGCACAATCTCTATTTTCATTCCGGCCTCCCATCTGTTGACCGTGAAATTTGAAGCATACACCAGTCCGCCCTCGACCGAGCTGCTTCCCGGCTCTCGATTCCCCCGAGTTGCCAATCGCCAAAGTTCTTGTTGTTACCTGTGTATCAGGTACGACTGAATTCCCAGCGAAAGCTACCCTCCGAGATAGGAACAACCTACTCGTTGATCCGGAAGTATTGCCTCCAACCCACCTCGTGGCCCACCAACGCATCAGCTCTGTACATCCCCGGGCGCATCGTCAACGGGAAAGTCCAGGAACGCTCCTGCGTTTCCCCGCTTCGCAGGTTGATCTTGACGGGATCACCGCGAACGATGGGGTGATTGTCTACATCATAGATTTGCAACTGAACCGTATCTTTCAAGGGGCCGATCCCCTGGAACGCTACCACCACGGTTGCAAACTCATCGCGGGGCGAAAAATCCACCTTCATTTCCTTCGGGAATGGGACCTTCCCTTTTGGCGGCTTCCCCTGCGTGATCATTCCAAAAGATACGTCACTCTCAGCAGTTACCGGCGCAGTGAATTGGTTAGTAGCCCATAGAGTCTCAAACCGTGTCGGCGCACCGGATGCACTCGCCCTGACTAGAGCAATCGGTACAACGGAGCCCGTCGTTGTGAATATGGCACCTGCAGAATATATACGAGGCTCTGGCAAGCTCCCGCCGAGCAGGCCCAAGACATCGCCGCTGTCATCCAATAACGGGCCTCCCACTGCAGTGTTGTCGAATACCCCCGAAATACTAAGCCGATCACCCCAGCCCTCGTGTGCATCTTTCCCCACGATCTGCCCATCAGAGATCACACGCGCGCCGTCTGGCTTGCTGACCAGCCAGTAACAGTGATCTCCAATGGTCACGGAGTTGGAGTCCGCCCGCTTCAGTTTGTTACTCTTCCCCGGCGCAACATCGAGGAGGGCCCAGTCCTGACGCCGATTCCATGAAAGGACCGCATCCGTTTCAATTTCGCTGCCATCATCCAGACGTATCCGGAGGTTGTGCGCACCATCAATCGCCCGAAAGGCTGTCACAAGCTCGCCATTTTCGAGGAAGAAACCTGAGGCGGTGCCAAGCAGGCGTCCCCTGTCATCAAGTTTATCGATGAAGGCGCTTGCCCTCACAGTCCGTGCATAGATTTCTGCCGCTGTGGGCGGCGGCGGCTCCTTTTTTCCCGCATTTTCGGGCCCTTTCCCGGCCACAATCTCGAAACTCAACGCGCCGGCAGACTCTCCATCAACACGCGACTCAAAGGTCCAGATACCTGCGGTCGTGTTTTCCAGAAGGGGTATCGTCCAGAATCCTCCAAACCTGGGTTGCGTGGCCGGATAATCAAAACTCGACATCACGGCGAGCTGGCCGTTCGGCCCGCGGAGCGTGCCCTCGCAGTGATGCTTGCCAAGGGGCGCTTCCCATTCGAAATACACGATCACTTGGCGGTCGTCCGGAACAAAGAAAGTCGTACGCGGATCGGACATCACAAAGGTGCCTCCCCGTGATTCTCCCTTCGTCCCAGCCACCGACCGCACCATCTTCACTCTCGGTCCTGACGCCGGAACTCCGCCAGCCTGCTGCGTACTCCACAGGGATTTGGGCGCGATAAATGGCAAGATAAGTGAGAAAATTACGACCTGGAAGATCGCTTCTGAGCACCACTCATCGTGCCTGCGCCGTCCTTGAGTCATTGCCTCGGGCTCCGATCGAATCTGATCATTACTATACTAAATGAAACCTTTGTTCTGCCTTCAGATGCAAAAAAGAATGATGGCCGAGTGCCGCATACGCCGGTTTTGCGTGTGCGGGCGTAGGCTGGTGGCCGCCCCTAACGGGGCTGCTACGATTTTGACTTTGATTCTCTTCGGAAGGTGTCCTACCCTATGCCGTTTTTTTGCAAAGGGCGGGTCACTCTTCTCCTAGCCGCATGATCTTGCCGGATAGACGGCGCGCAAAACCCTCGGCGATCTTTGAGCTCAACCTTCTTCGCCGGCCATTCTGCTTTCCGCGTTCACCTCCTCACAACAACCAGTAACCCAAAGGCGCTCATCGGCGCTTTCCCGTCTCCCTGAAGGCGTCTCGCTGCTCCCGAGCGCCGTGAAATATGTGGATGATATCAACGCCTCGGCGCTTCTTGCGGTAATAGATAAGATAGTTCCCTGCTGGAAAACACTTCACGCCTCTAGCCATCTCATCCGCGCCCCGGCCCGCGTCGGGATGTTCCCCAAGCAGCCAAAACCGTTCCGTGATCCTGTCCACGACTCGGTCCGCAATCTCCGCACTCACCCGGTGGGCCCAATACAGAAAAATCTCGTCCAGGTCCCGCTCTGCGCCCTCTGAAATACGGTAGCGCATTATTTGCTCGGCGTTTGCTTCGCGAGCAGCTTGCGCCCGCGCACCTTCACCCCATCCGCGAGCTTCCTCAGCCCTTCTCGCCCCTCGTACTCGGTGAATTCTCCCGCCTCGAGGTTTGCAATGCCCTCGCGAACACGCCTGCGAACCGCGTCGAGCTGCTCCTTCGTTAGGTCGGTCAGGATGTCTTCCGCACTGGGCTTCGCCAGCCGCAGCGCGCGCTGGTCTTCTTCCTCCATGCGGCGCAAGGCGTCACGAACGACTTCGCTGGCATTGTTATATCGCCCGCTCTTGACCTTCTTCCGGACGTAGCCGGCAAGCTGATCCGTGATCGAGACGTTCATTTGGTCCACGACTGGCCTCTTCGCTCCCATCCTCGCTGTTCCAAATCTATTCGCGCCACCCACGAATGTCAAACTCTGACATCCTCACTTTGTGCTTCCATAGCCGCACAAGCGCGGACGCCCCCGTCGGCTAGCCCGGAAGAGCGCCAGGACAGGGATGGACCTGGAATGGGCCCCGCCGGCGGGCCATTCTTAACGCGCAGAAAGGATTGTGACGTTAACTTTCGAAGGCTGGCGTGCCCATTTCGACTTTACTTCTTGAAAAGATGGGGGCTCTTCCTACCCAACTTGATTTCATCTGATAGATAGCGGGGAGCCGCTCAATCATCTTGC
>JBARBE010000142.1:0-10698 GCA_049792735.1 Candidatus Acidiferrum sp. | reverse complement strand
CTTGAACGTGCTGGCGCTGACGGTGCCACCGCTGCGTGAACGCCGCGCCGACATATTGCCGCTCGCCGATCATTTGTTAGCGACGCTGCGTTCCATTCATGGGCGTCCGGGCTCGCATCTGAGCGAGGCCTCGCGGCGCATGCTCGGCGCCTACGTTTGGCCTGGCAACGTGCGCGAACTCCGCAATGTGCTGGAGCGCGCCGTTGTTTTTTCCCGTAGCGACACACTTGAGCCCGGCGATTTGCCGGCCAACATCCGAGCAGCGACGGCTGGAGCCGGGGGGTCTATCGCTGGATTGCGATCTCTTGAAGACGTCGAGCGCGAAGTGATTGCCGCCACACTGGAAGCTACTCACTACAAAATCAGCCGCGCCGCTGAGGCGCTCGGCATCAGCCGCAAGACGCTCCTCGAAAAACGCAAAAAATACGGACTGAAGTGAGAAGCGAGGGAGCTCAGAATAAACACGTAGCCTTCCATATGGAGATGTTTTTCGGTATAATACAGGTTTATAAGAGGTTGAGATTATGTCAAGAATATTGATTGCGGACCACGAGGCCGCCACGGTGAAGGGCCTGACCAAGCTGCTTCGAGGCGAGAACTTTGAGGTGGAATCGGCGGCGACTGGGAGAGAGCTCCAAAAGAAGCTCGCGACCACGAAACCAGACTTGATTTTGTCGGCTCTGCATTTTCCAGCGCTCAATGGCACCAGGGTCGTGGAACTCATCCGGGGCGTGGCCGGAAACATTCCCGTTCTCATGCTTTGCGGCAAGGGCGTCGAATCCGCGACAGCGCTTGAAGGGGCGACCGACTTTGTAATGAAGCCGTTCAACGCCTACGATTTGCTCACGCGAGTGCACCGCGCACTCGATGCGGCGCAGGCGCGGCGGACGATCGAAATTCCTCAGAGAGAATTGCATGACCCCAAAAGCGGGCGCATTGATGCGCAGGCGGTGGCGGACTTTTTGGACGTCCCGCTCGCGAAGCTTGCCGGGGCATTAGGCGTGAAGTATCCCGCCTTGCACAAAACCCCCTCGGCTCCGGGCCTTCAGGAAAAACTGGGACCCATCAAACAGAGCATCGATCTGGTGGCGCACATTACAGTCTCGAAGTCGGATGCGCGCGCCTGGCTGAATAACCCGCACCCTGATTTGGGCGGGAGTACGCCCATGGAGACAATCCTGAACGGAGAGGCCGACGCGGTGGTAACGCTTCTCGATAATGCCTTGTCTGGTATACCCTCCTAGGCATCGTGCTGCCGTACGCGAATCTCGTCGCGATTCTTCCCACTTTACCTCGTATCTCGCTGGCTGGACCGTGGTACCGCGCTGTGGCATTTGATTATCTTCAAGGACCACCGCCCGGAGCGCCCGCGGGAAATCCGATACAACCGCTCTGGCCAGGAGGATGTCATCAAAAGGGCGTGCGTTTCACGCCAAAAGCGCCTCCGGCTGCCGCCATCAACGGCCTTTATCTGGCGACAGATGAGATGACCACGATGGCGGAAGTCGCCGGCGTTTTGAGACCCCCTGGAAGCCCGGTGGCCATCGTCTTCAAACCTCTGGTGCTCATGAGTGTACGCGGCGTATTGACCAACCTTGTCGATACCACGGATCCCGTGGTGCAAGCCGCACTTGGCACCAATCAACAGGAACTGACCGGGAACTGGGCCCAGGCGCAGGCTAAATACCTAGCTGGCACTGGTCCCATGCCGCCCACGCAGGTTCTCGGACAAGCGGCTTTCAACGCCGGCGGAATCGCCGGCCTAATTTACGAGTCGACAAAGAGCTCGACAAACGGCAAAGGCATTCTCGTTTTCACGGACAGGCTCGCGGCGGCAGTCAGTTACGTGGAACTGTACAACGAGCCTGGCGGCAAGCTGCAGCAACGCATTCCTTAGATGAAAATCCGACTGCTCATGCTCGGCAAAACGCGGCGCGCGGAAATGCGGGCGGTGATTGACGATTATGTGAAGCGGATCGGACGGCAGTCCCCGATCGAAATCAGCGAGGTGCGCGACGGCGAAGCCGCTATCAAGACACTCGACGCGGACCGCGCCGCCACGGCCATTTTGCTGGACGCCACCGGGAAGAGCTTCACTTCGGAAGAGCTGGCGAAGTGGCTAGGCGAGCTGCGCGACCGTGGAACGCGCGAACTTGTATTTGTCTGCGGAGATGCCGATGGTTTCCCGCCGGCCCTCCACCAACGAGTTACGCAGAAAATTTCTCTCAGCGCCATGACGTACTCGCACGAACTCGCGCGCGCGATGCTTGCCGAGCAACTCTACCGCGCTTTTGCCATTCTTTCCGGCAGCCCCTATCCGAAATAACCGCTCTAGTGTAAAACCTTAGGACCATGTCGATCCGCATCATTCCTGACGAAGACCAGCCTTCCGCGGCGATCGAGATTTCGCTTGAGAAACCGCTGCCCGATTACGATTTGCTTCAGCTCGACCAGCCCACACCTCGCGACGTCGATCTTGTTCTCGTTTCCCAGGGCTTTCGAGATCTTGTGGATGACGCGCGCGGCGTGTTGATGGATCTCCTCGCCCATCCGCCGTTCCAGGCGAACTCTCCGGAACACGCCAATCTCGATTTCACTCATTCCGCTCCGCTGCCGCTCGAAATCACGCAGCTCACCGGCGCTATTTGCCCCGGAGACGACGAGGTGTACCGCCCCGGCTTGTGGATCATTGTCCGCGATCCACATGGCAAGCCAAAAACGACGCTTCCCGCCGCAACCCAGGAGCGGATCGCCGCCGTTGCTCACGAATTCGCCAAGCGGCTGGGACTTACTTGACGGGCACGGCGCGCAGCTTTGTCCTTGACCCCGAAAGAGAGCGGGAATAACGTGGATTCTAATTGGTGGTCTGCGAGTTGGTGGTAACCCCTTCGGCCCGTTTGTGCAGACCCAAGTCAACCGCGAAAATCATTCATTACAGGAGCGACCATGGAACGTCCTACTGGCGTAACGATTCTCGCAGTGCTGTATTTCCTGGGCACCGCCATTCTTGGGCTTTTTGGACTTCTATTTATTGTTGGCGGATCGATGCTTTCGGGCTTGGCTCACGCCGGAGGACGAGGACCCGGAGCAATGCTCCTTGCCATGGGGGGTGCGGTTGTGGGGGCGATCTTCATCGTAGGTGCGCTAATAGACCTGGCCCTCGGGATCGGGTTCATTAAGCTCCAGAATTGGGCCCGCGTGGTGGCCATCATATTCACCGGGATCGGCGTGCTTTTCGGAGTTCTCGGCATGTTTAGTCTGCTCGCCCATATGATGGTGTTTGTGATGATGTTCCGGCTGCTCGTGCTAGCGGTCGAAGTCTGGATCCTTGTGTATCTGTTTCAGCCAAACGTCAAACAGGCGTTTGGTGCAACCAGCTTCTGAGCGTGAATCACGGCCTGACTAAGGGCGATGGTGCCCAGCCACCGCCCTTAGTCGTCTTGACCTTTCTTTTCGTACCCTCCAAACTCTAGACCTTTCCCAGCGGCCAGCTAATGCTGATGGGGAAGGAACTCATGCCGGAAGAAAAGGGATTGCTAATCGTTTATACCGGGCCGGGCAAGGGCAAGACGACTTGCGCGCTGGGAACGGCGTTTCGCGCCGTTGGGCAGGGTTTGCGTGTTCTGATGGTGCAGTTCATCAAAGGCTCGTGGCACTACGGGGAGCTGGATGCCGCGAAAATGCTGGGCGACGATAAGTTTGAAATTCGGCCGATGGGGCGGGGATTCGTGAAGATCGGGGGCGCCGAAACCGACCCGGAAGACATCAAACTGGCGCGAGAATGTTGGGAAGCGGGGCGCGAGGCCATTTACGGCGGTAAGTACGACCTCGTCGTGCTGGACGAAATCAATTATACGATCGGCTATAAAATGCTGGACCCGGATGAAGTGGTCGAAGCGCTAAAGAACCGCCCCGAGCGCGTCCACGTGATTTGCACGGGCCGCAACGCGCATCCGCAGCTTGTCGAGTTGGCCGACCTCGTTACGGAGATGCGCGAGGTGAAACACCCGTACACCAAGGGTATACTGGCTCAACGGGGAATCGATTATTGAAACCAGTGTTTGGTGATTAGCAACTGGTGGTTAGAAAAGTCTAAAGACCATTTTTGAAAACTTAGCAGCCGACTGACGACTTTCTTTCATGGACTGGTTTAAGCGCAATAAGAAATCGATTGAAGCAACCACGCCTCCGGAGGAGCGCCGCGTGCGCACGGAGGGGCTGTGGGCGAAGTGTGAGTCTTGCGGGACGATCGTTTTCCGCAAGGATTTGGAAGCCAACCTTTACGTTTGCCCGAAATGCCAGTTTCATTTCAAGATGAGCGCGAAACAGCGGCTGGAGATGCTGCTGGATTCGCGCTGGACGGAACACGATGCGGGAATGACCTCGACCGACCCGCTTAAGTTTGTTGATACTAAGCCATACGCTGCGCGTCTCAAAGAGGCGCGCAAGAAATTGGGCATGAACGACGCCGTGATCACGGCGGAAGGCAGACTCAACGGGCGGGGGATCGTTTGCTGTGCGATGGAATTCGGATTTATCGGCGGCTCGATGGGCGCGGTCGTGGGGGAGAAAGTTACGCGCGGCATCGAGCTGGCCCTCGAGACGCGGCAGCCTCTCGTGGTCGTCTCCTGTTCAGGCGGCGCGCGGATGATGGAAGGGACGATCAGCCTGATGCAGCTCGCGAAAGTTTCCGCGGCGCTGGCGCGGCTCGACGACGCAAAGGTGCCGTACATTTCACTGCTCACGGACCCCACAACCGGCGGCGTGACAGCCAGCTTTGCGATGCTGGGAGACATCAATATCGCCGAACCGGGCGCACTCATTGGATTTGCGGGGCCGCGCGTGATTGAACAGACTATTCGCCAAAAACTTCCCGAAGGCTTTCAACGCTCGGAATTCCTTCTGGAGCACGGGTTCCTCGATGCGGTGGTTCACCGAAAAGATTTGAAATCATTCATCTCAAATTCTTTCGATTTGCTGCTGAACTGAAATGAATTACGACGATTCGGTCCGTTATTTGCTTTCACTGGGCAGAGAGCTCGCCGCGCCGACGCAAGCGGCGGCGGCGAAATTCGACCTCGAAAATATTTCGATTCTTGCGGAGCGGCTGGGACGGCCTGACCGGGCCTATCCAACCGCGCATATCGCGGGGACAAATGGCAAGGGCTCGACCGCGGCGTTTCTCGAATCGATCCTGCGTCGCGCCGGATTTCGCACGGGGCTCAACACTTCTCCGCATTTGGAAAAAATCAACGAACGCGTTCGCGTAAATGGCCAGGAAATCAGTGACGGCGCTTTCGCCGCGACATTCACACGCGTTCAGGCTTTGAACGAGGAACTGCTCGCGGCGGGAAGGCTTCGAGCGCATCCGACTTACTTTGAATGCGTCACCGCGATGGCGTTTGAATATTTCGCACGCGAGCGGGTGGATTTCGGCGTTTTCGAAGTGGGGCTTGGCGGGCGGCTGGATGCGACGAACATCCTGGAGCCCGCGGTTTCCATCATTACGCGTGTGGAATTTGATCACGAAAACTTTTTGGGGCATTCTCTCGCGGAGATCGCCGCCGAGAAAGCGGGCATCCTCAAGCCGCGCGTTCCGGCCATCATCGCTGAACAGAGGCCAGAAGCTTTGGAAGTGATTCGCGCGCGTGCGAAGGGAATTGGCTGCCCGCTAATTGAAACTACGACTACATTTCGCGTCGAAAAAGAATGGGCGGATAACGGCTCCAGCCGTGCCCTTGTCACGGAAAATGCGACCGGCTGGTCAATGGAGCTTGCTCCGAACCTGCCGGGCAAGTTCCAGTTGCAGAACAGCTTGAACGCCGCAGCTGCCGCGCGGTATCTGCAAAGCCGTGGCTATCGCATCTCTGATGAGGCAATTTCACAGGGAATTGCGGAGGCCGTCTGGCCGGGCCGTCTCGAAAAAGTGCAGTCGAATCCGGATGTGTACCTCGACGGCGCGCACAATCCTTCCGCGGCAAGAGAACTCGCCGCGTTCCTGAACCAGAATCTTACTGGACGCAAGATCTGGCTGGTTTTTGGCGCTTTGCGCGATAAGGCCGTCGACGAGATCGCAGGCATTCTTTTTCCTCATGCGGCTGAAGTGATTTTCACGCAGCCGCGCACCACGCGCGCCATTTCTGTGGCACAGCTTGCGGAAATCGCCGCGCACCACGCCGCGCATTTCACGATTATCTCCGAACCGGAACTTGCCTTCGAATACGCGCTGGATCATGCCGCGCCAAATGACGCCATCTTTGTCGCGGGGTCGCTCTATCTGGTTGGCCAACTGCGCCATTATTGGAAAAATCGCGCGCAGGTCGCCGCGCGTTGAAAAACACCGTAGAATAGCCTGCTCGAATTCCGATAGAGTGCGGGAGCGCGGGCGATGAGGCCGGTATTGGCTTCCGGGCGCGATGGACCGTGATGGCGAAAAAAACCTCGAAGAGACAAAAGCGCGCGAAAGGACGAAACCTGGCTGAAGTGCATCCGGCGGCACGCCCACTCGTCGGCATCATCATGGGCTCGTCGTCCGACTGGGAAACTCTGGAGCACGCGGTCAACACACTCAAAGAACTTGGTGTGCCTCATGAAACGCGCGTTGTTTCCGCGCACCGAACTCCAGATTTGCTTTTCGAATATGCTTCGAACGCGGAAAAGCGCGGCATCGAAGTGATCATTGCGGGCGCGGGCGGAGCGGCCCATTTGCCGGGCATGACGGCTTCAAAAACCGTGTTGCCCGTCCTTGGAGTTCCGGTGGAATCGAAAGCTTTGAAGGGGCTGGATTCGCTGCTCTCGATTGCGCAAATGCCTGGTGGCATTCCTGTCGGCACTCTGGCGATTGGCAAAGCAGGAGCGATCAACGCGGCGCTTCTGGCTGCCGCCATTCTCGGAGGCAAGCATCCGCACATGCGCGAAGCTCTGCGCAAATTCCGCGAGGAGCAGACGGAGCGAGTTCTCGCCACGCCCGACCCATCGCGCGCGGCATCGCACCACAAAAAGGGGAAGCCCGCGTGAGCATTGGGATCCTAGGCGGCGGACAGCTTGGTTACATGCTGGCCCTCGCTGGCTACCCCCTTGGGATGCGGTTCCGTTTTCTCGACCCGTCTCCTGAAGCCCCGGTCGGGCGAATCGCACCGCGGGTGACCGGAGATTTTTCGGATCGCAGCGCGCTGGAGAAATTTGCGCACGGGCTGGAAGTGGTGACCTACGAATTCGAGAATGTTCCCGCGGACGCGCTGCATTTTCTGGCAAAGAAGGTGGCGATCTTTCCGCCGCCTGGAGCGCTCGAGGCGGCGCAGGACCGCCTGCGTGAAAAGCAACTATTTGAAAAGCTGGGGATTGCGACCACGGAATTTGCTTCCGTTCCGGCAGCCTCGGAACTCGATCTGGCGTTGAAGAAATTGGGGCTCCCGGCAGTGGTCAAAACACGCCGGATGGGATATGACGGGAAAGGCCAGTGGACGCTGCGTACGGCGGAAGACATAAAGATCGCCAAGGAAGGGTTGCCGCGGCTGCCCATCATTGTGGAGCGTTTTGTCCCGTTTTCGAGGGAGCTGTCGGTGATCGCCACGCGCGGCAAGACGGGGGAAATCGCTTTCTATCCGCTGGTGGAGAATCATCATCGCAATGGGATACTGCGGCTCTCTCTGGCTCCCGCTCCCGGCATCACTCCTCAAATTCAGCAGGCTGCCGAGGATGCCTCGCGGAAGGTGCTTGAATCGCTCAATTATGTTGGCGTTTTGGCGATCGAATTTTTTGAGCGGGACGGCCAATTGCTTGCGAATGAAATGGCTCCGCGCGTCCACAATTCGGGACACTGGACCATCGAAGGCGCGGTGACCAGCCAGTTTGAAAACCATTTGCGAGCCATCAACGGCCTCCCGCTGGGTTTGACCACCGCGATTGGGGCTTCCGCGATGATCAACCTCATCGGCGAAGTCCCTGACTGGGCGAAGGTGCTGGCGGTTCCGTCCGCGCACCTTCACTTATATGGCAAAGAACCACGGCCCGGCCGCAAATTGGGCCATGTAACTCTGCGGGCGCCGTCGTTCGATCAACTGACGAGCCGGTTTTCCAGCTTGCCGGCTTTTTTTCAGCGTCCTGAGTACTGTTTGGACGCGGCGACTCGCGCGGGCATCTCTCCGCCGGCCTGATCGGATAGCCTGCCTCGCGCAAAAAGGCGCGGGTTGCCGCACTTCCCTACGAATGCTACGATTTGGGGTTCCATGAGCCCCGAAACTCTCAACCGTCCCCGTGTGGGGATACCCTGGCGAACGTCGGAAGAGGAGGCGGAGAACAACCGCCCCAAGATCGCCAATTACGAAGAGGCCGTGCGAAAAGCCGGGGGTGAACCGGTACTGGTCCCTCTGAAAGACCGGGTTAAGCAGGAGCAGTTGATAGCGAACTTGGACGCTTTTGTGCTGCCGGGCAGCCCAGCGGATGTCGAGCCCGCTGAATATGGCGAGGTAAACCGCGGCAAGTCTGCACCTGCGGACCTGCCCCGCGAACAAGCGGACCGCGCCATTCTCGCGCATGCCTTTGCGGAAAAAAAGCCTGTGCTGGCCATTTGCTATGGGTGCCAACTCTTGAATGTCTATCTGGGCGGGACGCTGATTCAGGATTTGCGCTCAGAGCTTGGAACGGCGACGCCGCACCGGAAGAAAGACCTGTCGCCGGAGCCAAAGGACGATCCAGTTCATGGAGCGCAGTTTGAGCCGGAAAGCCGGCTAGCGGAACTGGCGTCGGGTGAGCGCGCCAAGATCAACAGTTCGCATCATCAGGCTATCGCGAAGCCGGGGAGAAAGCTGCGCGTTACGGCGCACTCGACGGATGGCGTAGTCGAGGGTGTGGAGTGGACCGGAGATTCTAATTGGGTTGTGGGCGTGCAGTGGCATCCGGAGAGGATGTTTGGAGATGCTTTCTCGGAGCGGCTATTCCGAGATTTTGTGGCCGCGGCGCGCGGTGCGGCTGTTCAAAAGGCATGAGCTTCTGAGCTCCGAGTTTCGTTTCATAAATGGATGGGGGAATGGATGATTTCACTCGCAGGCAAGGCGGCACTCATTACCGGTGGTTCGCGCGGAATCGGCGCGGCGGCCGTCAAACTCTTCGCGCAGGCCGGCGCAGACGTGATCTTCAGTTACAACAAAGCTAAAGATACGGCGGCGCAGGTCGAGCAGGAAGCCAAGAAACATGGGACGCGCGTCGAGTCTTTCAAGGCGGATGTGAGCCGGCACGCGGATAACAAGAAGCTGGTCGATCAATGCATCGCGCGGCTCGGTCGGCTGGATATTGTGGTGGCCAACGCGGGGATCTGGAACGCTGAGAGCCTTCCCATCGAGACCATGACCGAACAGCAGTGGGATGAAATGATGCGGGTCAATCTGAAAAGCGTCTACTCGATTATCCATTTTAGCGTTCCGCAGATGATCAAGCAGAAATCCGGCAAGATTATTCCGGTTACATCAACAGCAGGGCAGCGCGGCGAGTCGTTCCACACGCATTACGGCGCGAGCAAGGGCGGCGTGATTAGCCTGGTCAAAGGACTTTCGACCGAGCTCGCGCGGCACAACATACTGGTGAATTCTGTCGCGCCAGGTTGGGTGGCCACGGACATGTCGAATCCTTACATTCAAACAAAGACCGGGGCAAAAGCCATTGCGGCGGCGATTCCTCTTGGGCGCGCGGGAACGCCCGAAGAAATCGCCGGTCCGATACTCTTCCTGGCTTCCGACCTGGCCAACTTCCTCACAGGAGAGATCATCAATGTAAACGGAGGATCAGTCTTGTGCGGTTGAAGCTTGCCCGGCTTGCGGTTTCTGTGCTGCTTGTCGGCGCATCGTTTGCGCTGCGCGCTTCGGCACAGAATCCGGACAACATGATGCCGGAAGAAAGCGCGGCCAAGGCCAAAGAGATTCTCCGGGACCTGATTAATGCGCGAGGCGGTTCGGGTTATACAGAAGCTGTGGAAGGCGAGTGCCAAGGCACACGCGCGCAATTTGGGCACAATGGAGCCGTCACGGGGTACGTGCGCTTCCTAGAAGCGCGCCGTTATCCGGACAAAGAGCGGCTGGAATATTCGGCGAAGAATCACAATCTAAAAAGCATCATCAATACGGTGATTGGTGTCGACGGCCTCGATTGGTCGCATGGCGGCGTAATCATCGCGCTGTATAACGGCGACCGCGGCTGGACGCTGGATAAGAGCGGTGTCAGCGAATTGCCGGCGACGGCGGTCACCGATTTTGAAGAGCAGGTCAAACGAAACATCGACAACGTTCTGAGAGTCAGGTTGAAGGAACCCGGCTGGTCCTATCGTTACGGTGGCCACGATACCGTCGATTTGAAAGAAGTGGACTGGGTGGAGCTAACGGATAGCGAGGAACGTACGTTTCGCCTCGCTGTGGACGCACACACGCACCTATTGGTGCGGAGTGTCGTCACCACAAACAATGAAGAAACGCACGAAAAAGACAACGATACGACCATTTACACGAACTACCAGTTGAGAGATACCGTGTGGACTCCGCTGCAAATCACCAAGGAGCACAATGGCTGGCGCACCGCCCAGTTTTTCTTCGAATCCTGCAGATATAATCCCGGATTCCCGAGCGATTACTTTGACAAGTCCTCGCTCGAAAAGCGCGGCGGCGAAGCAAACACCAAGAAGAGCAAAAAGACGGACGACAGCAACTAGCG
>JBARBE010000141.1:0-5660 GCA_049792735.1 Candidatus Acidiferrum sp. | reverse complement strand
CCGGCGCCGATCAAAAGCACCAGCGAAACAATCAGCTCGGAAACGACCAGCAATCTCCGCAGGCTAAAGCGTCGCAGGTGCAAGCCACCGTCGCTCTGCCCGCTGCGCCCTCCCGCCTTCAGCGAGGTGTTCAGATCCACTTTGACGGCGCGCCACAACGGCGCCACGCCAAACAGAATCCCTGTCGCCACCGAAACGCCAAGCGTGAATACCAGAACGGCGCCATTGATGCTGATGTCCTCGAGCCGTGGAATATTTCCCGGATTCATCCCGCGCACCGCATAAATGCTTGCTTTCGCAACCAGCAGCCCCGCTGCGCCGCCGAGCAGTCCCAGCAGAACGCTCTCTGTGAAGAACTGCCGCGCTAACCGCTGCCAACCCGCCCCCAGAGCGGTGCGTATTGCCACTTCCTTCTCTCGCCGTGCCGCCCGCGTGAGCAACAGGTTTGCCACGTTCGCGCAGGCAATCAATAGCACCAGCCCAACCGACCCAAGGAGCACCAGCAGCGCCCGCCGCACATCACCGACGACTTGCTCCTGCAATCCCACTACATTCATACCGAAACTGGCGTCGCGCTTATCTTTCTCGCGGATTCGGCTGGCGATCACGTCAATATCCGCCTGTGCTTTCTGCACCGAGACTCCTGGCTTTAACCGCGCCACAATGTTGTAGTTTTCGTCGCCCCTGTTATTCGCTGCATCCGCTCCCAAGGGCAGCGGCGCAAAAACATCCATCTTGTCCATCGGTGTTTCCGACGGCATCACTTCAGCGTTAAGCATAAAGCTGCCTTGCAGCACGCCCACCACCGTGAATGGATTGCCGTTCAGCACGATAGTCCGTCCCACGATTCTTGGGTCCGCATCAAACAGCCGTTTCCAGACTCGCTCGCTCAAAATCGCCACATCCGGCTTGCCCGGCTTGTCCTCCTCTGGCAGCAGCAAACGGCCCAGCAGGGGCTTTGCGCCAAGCATCTCCAACAGGCTGGACTGCGTGCGCATTCCGAAAATCCGCTCCGGCTGCTCCCGCCCGGTCATGATGATGGTCCGGCTTTGCGCCAGCGCCATCTGCTCGAAGGATTGATTTTCATTCTGCACATCGATGTATTCGCCCGGCGAGGGCCAATCGCGAAAGATTCCGAGCGCCGGCGAATGCAGCCAAACGGCAACCAGCCGGTCCGCGTGAGGATAAGGCAGCGGGCGCAACAGCAGTGCATCGACAACGCTGAAAATTGCGGAATTAGCCCCAATTCCAATTGCCAATGACGCAACGATCACCACAGTGAGCGTCAAGTTCTTGCGGAGCGACCGCAAAGCGTATCGAAGGTCTTGCAGCAAGGCGAACGTCCTCCCTCCCCGCGTTGAAAGAGTGATTGTATGACCTGCTCGGCTTTAGGGGTGAGAAAGATTCTCGCAAGGGCTCGGCCGCCATTTCATTCCTGATTGCTGAGGCGGCCTTCAGCGCTTTTCGCTCCCTGCGTTCCGCGTTTATCAGAAAACGCCAACGGTGGGCGATTAGCGGCGAGCGCCGCACAGGCCTTGCGTTTGCGCCAGGACGTCCGCGTCGAACTGCGCGCCCTGCCATCCGTGTGTCGAGCAGACCTGCTCAGCGGTCAATCCCAGGGCTCCCCGGAAGTCGGCGCCTGCAACACTTGCCCCGGTAATTTCTGTTCCGCGAAGCACCGCTCCTCCAAAAAAACCGCCTCGTAAATCCGAGTTTTTCAAGTCCGCATCCATCAAAATCGTTCCTTTAAATTGGGCGCCCGTCATGTTCGCTTCCGATAATTTCGCTGAAGAAAAATCCGTCTGCGCCAGCGTGGCGAAGGAAAGGACAGAGCGCTCCATTCTTGTGTCTCGCATGTCCGCGCGAGTCAAATCGGCTCGCAATAATTGACCGTTGCGTAAATTTACGGCGTAAAGCGAGGCGCCTTCCAGCCGGGCGTTCGAAAGCACGGCGTTCTCAAGCGTGGCAAAGGAAAGATCGGCGCCGCTTAAGTCCGCGCCCGTAAAGTTGGCTCGCCTCGCGTCCGCGGACACCATCACCGTGTTCGACGCTTTTACTCGATCCAAAATGGCGTCTCGTAAAACGGCTTCTCGTAAATTGGCTCCTCGCAAATCCGACTCGGAAAGGTAGGCACCCTCAAGGTTGGCGCGCCACAATTTCGCGTTCACGAGGTACGCTTTGTAGGCGCGGGCGAACCGCAGATTCATCTCATTCAGTTTTGCTCCAGGGACGGACGGGAGCGCTTCAGCGCTCCAATTTCCGTGCGGCGGCGGGCCAGAAAGCATGGATTCGGTCAACTCCGCGTAGGGCCTGTAGCCGATGGATTGCATCGCTTCCGAAGCCCACCTCAGCAAATTCGCCGGAGAATATTGCGGGTCGACATTCCGGTCGGAAGGCAATCCATGGTTCACACCAAGCGAAAAAATCAGCAGTGCGCAGCCCGTCAGAAGGGCTACTCGCCCGGTCGCTAAACTCAGCCGCAGCAGATTTTTCGATTTCTGCCGAAGCAAGTCACCCGGTTGCAGCACGCGTGCAACGATTGTCGGCACGCAAGTTGCTGCGGCTACAGAAAGCGTCAAAAGAAACGCATGCAACAGAGTGCCGCGAAAATCTTGCCGCACAAGATATCGCAACCAAAACAAAAACAATGTCGCGGGCACCACCCAATACGCCAGCACGGTGGCCACCACCGTCTCAAGAACCCAGAATGGAGAGCGGCCTTCGCGCATCCAGCGGAAATGCCGCCGCACCAGTCCCATCAAATACCACGGCCCGTCTTTTTCCAGCGTTTGGCCATCCTTGAAAACCGCGGGCAGCCCAGCCATGCTTCCCCACAAACGCAGCAACAAAAAATGAAACCGCAAATACAAAATAAAAAGCACCAGCGGCGCGCCCAAATAAAAGCTGGTCATCGAAATGATTTTCGGGAACCTCGCAATGGGGATGGCTGAAGCATCCACGATCAGCCGCACGTCGGTGGTCAATCCAATCAGGGCGATGCAGGCGAGGCTCGCGCCGAGCATGAAGAAATAGAACCAGCGGGCTACTTTGGAGGCGTCCGAAATCGCTTTGGTGCTGTCGAAGGTTGCGATCGTTTCCGGCAGGATGGCATCAAATAGATTCGTTCCGCCGAGGCGGCCGACCCACAAGCCTTCGGCGCCATAAAGATTGGCGCCCATTAAATTGGCTCCTCGTAATTCCGTTCCTAATAAGTTAGCTTCTCGTAAATCGGCCTGCACAAGGCTGGCTCCGCGGAGGTTGGCCATCGATAAATCCGCGCCGATCAAGCTCGCTCGTTGGAGAAAAGCGCCTTCGAGGTTGACTCCGGTCAGGTCGGCGTGCGAAAGACAGACGCCGCAGAGATCGGCTTTGATTCCGGATTCTCCGGCCGTTTCGACCCAGATTTTGTGTTGATCAAGAATCTCCGCCAGATCGATCAGCGAAATCGAGCCAGTGGCTTCCTCGGCGGAAGGGTGATTCTGTGCATCTTGAATTTCCGGGAGCATCTCCAAACATTCCCCTCTCGACGTTTTTCACTCGCAACAATCGCGGCCGCACTCTTCCTAGCGCCTACACCACGGACAACGGCGGCCAGGTGTGACCGGTCCCAATTTCCGGTTTGCTTGTGTCGCTTCCGCGCTGGGCAAAACCCATCATGGCGCACAAGGCAAAGGAAAATCGCCTGCCCAAGAGTACAGGACGCGCAGAGGTAACGGTGCTGGCTGTGGATTTCTCCGCGCGGTCTCACCTCCGCTCGTTGCAGATGAGCCAGCGGTCTGGCGCAATCGCGAAAGCGGCAGCAGGGCTGC
Source organism: Candidatus Acidiferrum sp. (assembly GCA_049792735.1). Taxonomy (GTDB): domain Bacteria; phylum Acidobacteriota; class Terriglobia; order Acidiferrales; family UBA7541; genus Acidiferrum. The sequence continues at coordinate 1,851 of JBARBE010000141.1, read as the reverse complement.
CGCACTCCACAAATGCGGGCGAAGGAATTTTCTGAAATGTGAGAGAATCCGTGCGACGTTCGTGCGCATGAGGTGAATTGTGAGCGAGCCTTCTCCGGGAACCAGTTCTGAGTCTCCGATCCAGCGGTTCGAGCCCGTAGCCGGAGCGCTCCACACTTTCTTTCTTATCATGATCATGGCCGCTGTGGCCGTTGCCGGATACTTCTCGATCCATCGCCCTGGCGCTGTTCATCACCCGAATCGATTGCTGTTTTATCTGACCACGATGGCCTGGGAATGGATTATGTTTGGGTACATTTATTGGGGTCTGCGCCGGCATGGAAAATCCTTTCGAGATATTGCCGGAGAACGATGGAAAAGCGCGTCTGATTTTCTCCGCGACTTCGGTATTGCCTTCGGATTTTGGATCGCCGCAGCCATTATTCTCAGTATTTTGTCTTCGCTGCTTCGCGCTCGGGGGATGAGCGGGGCCGCGCGCCTTCTCGCCCCGCAGGGACTGTTTGAATCGATCCTTTGGATCGCGCTGGCCGTCACTGCCGGGATCTGCGAAGAGACGATTTTCCGCGGATATTTGCAGCGGCAGTTTGTAGCCTGGACGCACAGCGCGCCTGCAGGCGTGTTGCTTTCTGCTGTGTTGTTCGGTGCGGGGCACATCTATCAGGGCGCAAAAGCCACGGTCGTCATTGGCGTTTACGGATTGATGTTCGGCATCCTTGCGGAAGTGCGGCAGAACCTGCGGCCGGGAATGATGGCGCACGCATGGCACGACACCATTACGGGGCTGATCATTCGATTCATACCGGTGAAATAGAGTGATCTGACAAAACCCGCGATCGGGGTTGAGTTGCCATTCGCTGGAGTGAGGTGCGGGTTCGGGAGCCATCCGGCGGAGACACACTGTGACATCATATACGATGTGCTATACAATAGATGCTCACGATGCGGATTGTGCTCGACACCTCAGTTCTAGTCGCTGCGCTTCGCTCTCGTTCCGGTGCGGGAAACGCTGTTCTGCGGTTGGTCGCCCAAAGGCGCTTGATTCTCCTGGCCACTGCTCCGCTCTTTCTAGAATACGAGGACGTTTTGAATCGCCCGGAACATCGGCTTGTGCACGGGCTTTCGCCGCAGCAACTGGATAGTTTTCTCCAGGAGCTCGCGGCACTGATCGAACCGGTTGAGCTGCATTTTCGCTGGCGGCCCCAGGTTCACGACACGAACGACGAGATGGTTTTGGAGACGGCAATCAACGGAGATGCCCGTGCGCTGGTAACTTACAACACGGCGGATTTTTCCGTCGCCGCGGAGCGCTTCGGCATTCCGGTGCTGACACCGGCGCAGCTTTTGAAAAAGGTGAAACCATGAGCAGAGCTACTTACCCGTTAAAGCTTCCCCATTCCGTGAAGAAGGCCGCGCAGCGCCTCGCCAAGGAAGACGGCGTTTCATTGAACCAATGGATCGCCGCAGCCGTCGCCGAAAAGGTGGGTGTCGTCGAAACCGCCGCCGCATTCTTCAAAAAGCGCGCTGGGAACGCCAAGGGCGACCGCCTGCTCAAATTCCTCCGCCAGGTTCCCAACGCGCCGCCCGAAGCGGAAGACAGGATCACTTAGCTGAAGAAGCGAGGCTTCTCAAGTGTAGGTGCGCGCTTCAGCGCGTCCCCTTTTATCTCTCCCCCGCGCTCAGCTCTTCCTCAGCTCGATACCGCCGTTTGTTGTGGCGACCTTCAATTGGCGGCCTCCGGCGCCCACCGTGCCAGAGAGAGACTTGGGGCCGAACCGCCCCTGTACCGTGATCGGAAAGTCGGTGCGAATCCCGCCGTTGGTGGTGGCCGCATCCACGTTGAATTCCGCGGAA
>JBARBE010000140.1:0-69495 GCA_049792735.1 Candidatus Acidiferrum sp. | reverse complement strand
GGCTCGGTGCGCGACAGTTTTACTTCTTCCAGTTTTTGCCGCCGTTCGCGCTCGAATTCGGCTTTCGGAAACGCCGCCTCGCGTGCCAGCTCGTCGACCATGCCGAGAAGCGGCTCGGCAAATTCGGAGAGACCGGCGAACGAAATCGCGCTCGTGTCCGATCCCGCGTTCGAAGCCAGGTCCGCGCCAATCCGCCGCAGATCTTCTTCGATCTGCCTGCTGGCGCGTTTCGCGGTGCCCGTTCGTACGACGGTAGCCGTGATTTCTGCCAGCCCTGTACCGCGATCGATGGCGGCCGCGTTGCCGGAACGGAAATAGAGTTCGCCATGAAATTTTGGAATGGTATGCGACTCCACGAGGATCACTTCGAGCCCGTTCGAGAGTTTGGCTCGCTTGCGGTTCGGCCAAGTCACTTGCCGTTCGGGAGCCAGCGCCGGCACTGCGTCGTTTACTTCGACCGCTTTAGTGGCCATTACGCAGCCTCCTTTACGCCGGCTGGCGCCGGAAGCCGGAACACGATCGCGCGTTTTTCCTTGCGCAAATATTTGTGCGCGGCGGCCTGAATGTCTTCGCGCTTCACGGCAAGAAAACCGTCGAGAATGGAATTGACTAATTGAGGCTCATTATCAAACAACGTAAAGCACGCGAGCAGATGCATCAGGCCATAACGCGGCATGCCGCCGTGCCCGCTCTCGAGGAGCGAAAAATAATCCGATTCCCATTTCACTTTCAACTGTGCGAGTTCGTCGTCGGTGATTCCCTTTTCCTGAACTTCGCGGATGGCTTCATCAAACGCCGCCAGCGTCTGCTCGCTCGAATACTCCGGCTTGTGCAAAATGCGGGTAACCATCTGCGTCGGCCCGTTGTAGCCGAAAATGTCGTCGATACCTCCATCGAGCTCGACCGCGATCTGTTTTTCAAGAACCAGCTCGCGATACAGCTTCCCGGCGCGCCCGCCGTGCAGCGCTTGATCGAGCAGCGCCATCGCGCACCAATCGGCGGTGCGCCGCTTCGGCACGACGTATCCGATGGCCATCGCTGGCAGCGTTCCGAATTTTTCCTCGACGTTGCCGCGCCGCTCCTCGTTCTGTTCCGGCTCAGCCGGATCCGCGAACGGCGGCGGTGGTCCAGCGGGAATATCCGCGAACAATTTCTTCGCCAGCGCAAATCCTTCTTCAGGTTTCACGTCTCCAAGCATCAGCACGACCGCGTTATTCGGCACGTAGTAGGTTTTGAAAAACGCAAAAACGTCTGCGAGATCGGCAGCGTCCAGATCAGTGAAGTCACCGTAGAAGTTGTGCGAATTCGCCCAGTTGCGAAACGCCACGGGCGGCAAATCCAGCCACGGAAATCCGCCGTACGGCTGATTCAGAACGTTTACGCGCACTTCTTCTTTCACCACGTCGCGCTGGTTGCGCAAATTCTCGTCGTCGACTTTGAGCGCGCGCATGCGGTCCGCTTCGAGCCAAAGCACCCTTTCGAGGGCGTTCGAGGGCACCGCTTCGTAATAATTCGTCACGTCGTAGTGCGTCGATCCGTTCAGCACGCCGCCGCTCGAATTGATGAGCTTGATGTGCTGCATCTTCGGCGCGTTCGCCGAGCCTTGAAACATCATGTGCTCGAAGAGATGCGCAAATCCGCTGCGGCCGCGCGGTTCGAGCCGGAATCCGATTTTGTAATACACACCGACGGTCACTACCGGCGCCGTCGTGTCCGGCGCGATGACCACTTTCAATCCATTCGCCAGCGTCGTGCTCTCTATCGCAATCTGCAGTCGCTTCACGCGCATCCCCCTGTCGATTTCGCTTTTGATTTCTTGCTCACCGCAACCTTTTCCAGCTCGGCCACCATGGCCGCCGAATCTTGCCCCAGAACCAGCGCTGCAAGAATGTTCACGGCCTCGTAAGCTTGCACGAACTCCGCCGGCAAATCTTTCATCGCCGCGGCATGCGCCGCCACCACGCCATAATCTCCCCGAGAGAGAGGCCCGGTCCAGGCCGCGCGCGGCCCGAGGCGTTCAAAATTCTCAAGCACCTGCCTCGTCAGCGGAAGCAGCGCCCGCACTGCTTCCCGCCGTTTCATTCCCGCCACGGTCATAAGCCGCGTGGCCGCTTCCATCAAGGCAAGGACGCTTCCCGCGGCCAGAGCGCCTGCCGCGTGGTAGAGCGGCTTCTTCGATCCCTCGATGTGCGCGGGAATCGCACCGAGTGCGCGCGCAATGTGCCGGGCCAAGCGCACCGCCGCAGGATCACCCTCGATCGCAAAAACTCTTCCGTCGAGAGGCGGAATTTCGACCCCGCTGAAACTCTGTAACGGGTGCATCGAACCGACAGCCGCTCCACATTGTCTCACCGGAGCAAGAACTTCTGAACTCAGCGCTCCGCTGGTGTGCAAAACGATCTTGTCGCGCAGCTCCTCTGCGCCGATGCGCGCAAGTTCTTCGGCCACTTCCGGAAGGCAGCGGTCCGGCGTGGTGATTAAGATGACCTGGGTGGCCAGCACCTGCCGCGTCAGAAACGCATGCGCGTGACCCGCGCCGATGGATCGTACCGCCTTGCGGGCGCTGGGCTCACCGCGCGTCACGACTGCGCCAATCTTCCAACCGAGCTCACGGAGGCGCCGTCCGAGCGCACGGCCTACGCGTCCTGCACCGATGATCGCAAGGGTCCCTGACATTACATGCTAGGATAACCTGAGGGCAACGCTCGACACCAATTTTGATGCACACTTTTGGACTTATTTTTTTCTCTTTCGTTGCCACTTTCTGGGTCCTCTACGGTCTCCGCTCCGCGTACGGCGCCTCGAAGCTTCCCTTGTTGAAGGATTTTGAACTCGCCCAAAATGCGGAGTGCCCACCCGTTTCACTGATTTTCGCCGCGCGCGATGAAGAAGAAAAACTGCCCGCTGCCCTGGCGACGCTCGCCAAACTCGATTATCCAGACTTGGAAATCATTGCGTCCGACGACCGCTCGCAAGACGCAACGGGCCGCATTCTGGATGAATTTGCCGCCACTCATCCTCGTTTTCGCGTTGTGCACATCTCTGAGCTGCCGGACGGCTGGCTTGGCAAGCCGCATGCGTTGCAAAAAGCCTATGAATCTTCCAGCGGTGAATGGCTTTTGTTTACGGATGCAGACGTGCGATTCAAGCCGGACGTTCTTCGACGCGCGATGGCTTTGGCGAAACAACGGAATCTCGATCATCTGACAGCGCTTTGTAACGTCGAGATGCACGGCTTCTGGGAAAAAACGCTGATTACCTTTTTTGGGCTGGCGTTTCACCTGGCGACCGACGCATACAACGTCAGCAACCCGAATTCGCGCGCGTACGTCGGGGTCGGTGCATTTCAATTGTTGCGGCGCAGCACCTACCAGGCCATCGGCACGCACCGGCGGTTGGCGATGGAAGTGGTGGACGACATGAAACTCGCAAAGCTCGTGAAGCGAAGCGGTTTCCGTTCGTGCGTGGCGATCGCCCAGGAATGGATAACGGTGCGCTGGCAGGCCGGAGCGCGGAACGTGATTCGGGGCGTCACGAAAAACTTTTTCGCCGCGTTCGGCTACAGCATCGCGTTCGCGACGGCAGCCCTGGTGGGGATGCTTGTGTTGAATGTAGTTCCATTTGTAGCAATTTTTGCAGCGCACGGATGGATTCGCATCCTGGCGGGGATTGCGGTGATCGTTGCTCTGAGCATGCACGCCAGCGTGGATATCGTGAACAAAGTGTCGCCGCTGTACGCGCTGACGCACCCCATAGGAGCGGGACTCTTCTGCTACATGATCGCTCGCTCCGTTGCGGTGACGCTGTGGCAGGGCGGGGTGACGTGGCGCGGAACGTTTTATCCGCTGAAAGAATTGAAGCGGGGCGTCGTTTAAGCGCGTCGGCGAGTGTGGTGGCCGAGCACCGCTTCTTAACCAGCAGATTCTGCTGCGGCGGCGGGCGCGGACTCGGTGGAAAACAAACCGGAGATGTCTTTTTGTTTTAGGGAGCGGATGCGGTCGCGCAACTGGGCGGCGCGTTCGAATTCGAATTTTTTGGCGGCTTCGCGCATTTGCGTTTCCAGTTGTTGCAACATTTCGGCGAGCTGCTTTTCGTTCTTGATTTTTGCCGTCGCGGCATCGAGCTCGGTATCATCCGTCGGGACAGTCACGTAATCGGCTTCGACGATGCGGGCGAGGTCCATATCCACGGACTTGATGATGGACATGGGCGTGATGTTGTTTTCCTTGTTATATTCGAGTTGTTTGGTGCGGCGGCGGTTCGTTTCGTCAATGGCTTGATTCATGGAGCCGGTGCGGCGATCAGCGTAAAGAATGGCGCGGCCTTCGATGTGACGGGCGCAGCGGCCCATGGTCTGGATCAACGCCGTCGCGCTGCGCAGATAGCCTTCCTTGTCCGCATCGAGAATGGCCACCATGGAGACTTCCGGCAAATCCAGGCCTTCGCGCAGCAGGTTGATGCCGATCAAAACGTCAAATTCTCCGCGGCGCAAATCGCGCAGGATTTTTATTCGATCGAGCGTCTCGACTTCGGAATGGAGATAGCGGCAGCGGACGCCGACTTCGGTGAAGTATTCGGACAAATCCTCAGCCATACGTTTCGTCAATGTGGTTACCAGGACGCGCTCGTTTTTCTCGGCACGAATGCGGATTTGTTCGAGCAGATCGTCCACTTGTCCTTTCACGGGACGGATTTCGACCTGCGGATCGACCAGGCCTGTGGGGCGAATAACCTGTTCGACGACGACTCCGCCGGATTTTGTGAGCTCATAGGCACCGGGCGTGGCGGAGACGTAAATCACTTGATTCATGCGGTGCTCGAACTCCTCGAAGGTGAGGGGACGATTGTCGAGCGCCGAAGGCATGCGGAATCCGTAATCGATCAGTGTTTGTTTTCGCGCACGATCTCCGTTGAACATCCCCCTCACTTGGCCGACGGTTTGGTGGGATTCGTCGATGAACATCAGAAAATCCTGCGGCACATAATCGAGCAGCGTGGGCGGGGCTTCGCCGGGCAAACGGCCGCTGAGATGGCGCGAATAGTTTTCGACCCCGTGGCAATAGCCTATGGTGCGCATCATTTCGATGTCAAACATGGTGCGCTGGACGACGCGCTGGGCTTCGACGAATTTTCCCTGCTTCTCGAGTTCCTTCTTCCACCACCATAGTTCTTCCTGAATGGTGACGATGGCGCGGTCTCGCTGCTCCTGGGGCATGACGTAATGATTTTTCGGATAGATGGGCACGCGCATCAAATCTTCCGCTCCAGCGCGGACTTCGCCGGTGAGCGGATCGACCTGACGCAGCTTGTCGATGGTCTCGCCCCACATTTCGATGCGGTAGGCGTAATCGTCGTAGGTGGGATAGATTTCGATCATGTCGCCGCGAACGCGGAAGGTACCGCGACGCAAGTCTTCGCTGCGTTCGAATTGAATGTCCACGAGGCGGTGGAGCAGCGCCTCGCGCGAAGTTTGCTGGCCTTTTTCCAGCATGACGAGCATGCCGTAATAAGCTTCCGGCGAGCCCAAGCCGTAAATGCAGGAGACGGAGGCGACGATGATGACGTCGCGGCGCTCGAAGAGGGAGCGCGTGGCGCTCATGCGCAGCTTGTCGAGTTCGTCGTTGATGGTCGCTTCCTTGTCGATATAAATGTCGGCCGAAGGGACATAGGCTTCGGGCTGGTAAAAATCGTAGTAGCTGACGAAATACTCGACGGCATTTTCCGGGAAAAAAGATTTGAACTCGTGATACAGCTGCGCGGCGAGCGTTTTGTTATGCGCAAGGACCAGCGCGGGCCGGTTGAAAGCTTCGATCAGTTTCGCCACTGTGAAGGTTTTGCCGGAGCCCGTGACGCCGAGCAACACTTGATGCTTTTCGCCGCCCTCAATGCCGCGAGTGAGCTGTTCGATGGCCGCGGGCTGGTCGCCGCGAGGCTGATAGTTGCTGCGCAGCTTGAAGTCCATGCGAGGGGTCTCCGGGCGCGAATTTCGCGCGCTGTCGAAACTTTTATTATACGCCTGGAGGCAAATGCGCGGGTCTGCCGGGGCGACGCGATGGGATCAGGGATGAGCGGCGGGAGTGTTTGCAAGCAGGAGGACGCGCGCGTGGCTCTCCGCCTCAATGCCGTAGTGGACTTGATTCGAGCCGTCCGTTTTGGAAACGGTGAGATTCATCGATTGATTGGCGTCCTCGGTGGCGCGCACGACAAGCCCGGTCTTGAGCGAAAAGTAGGAAATAATCTGATTTTTGCCCTGCGCGGTGCCCATGTTGCGGAGGTCGTGGAGCTTGTAATCCTCGGGCGTGGCGTCGCTGGGAGAGGATTTCTGTTTTAGCGTGGCAGTGGTCAGAATCACGGCGCACGTTTCTTGGGATTGCTGACCTGCCGCGGGATCGCCTTGCGGCGTGAGCTTCATGGCGGCGCACGGCGCGTTGTTTACGTATTCTGATTCCTTTTCCCAAGAAAGCCCGGCCAGCAACGACTCTGGAATGGGTTCGTCTCGCTTCCACTTATCTCCGGGCCTGATTCCTTTTTCCGGGAACGGCGCAGCGCCGCCAAAACGATCGACCCATTCTTGCCAGGCGGCTCGCTCGTCGGCGGTGAGTTTATCCAATCCTTTGACATCGCTCACCTGACCATCGGAACGAAGCGTGAGTTCGACGGTTTTGCCGGGCGGGCTGGATTTCTGCGCGCTGGTTGGGTTCGGCGTGCTGTTCGTTGGCGCGGCGGAATTCGCAGCGACGGGACTCGGAGGGATGGCATCCGCATCAACGATTTGCGTGCGCAATCGCGCCAAAGTCATGCCAGCTTCTGTGCGCAAATCCTCGACATCGACCTGCAACTGGATATTCGCACTGATTTGACCGCCGGTCGGCGCCATGGGCGCGGCGACGGTGCTTTCGGTATTTGTGTTGTTCGTTGCGCGATAGCCAACCTGATAGCGGATGATCTGGCCAACGTGCAGTTTTGGCTGGAGGACGACGCGGTCCCCGGTGCTGCGCGCTTTGCACGTGACCGCCACCAGGATTAGGCAGCCGCCGAGGAAGAGTAAAAATCTATTCATGGCAGGCGCTCCTGCCCCCCATTATTTTGCCGGCGATTTGAAATGCTTGTCGAAGAAATCGCTCGACGCGTGATAGGCAGCCAGCCAAGTGCGATGCATGAGGAAATCATGAATCTCGTCGGGAAAAACCAGTTGCTCGAAGGGGACGCCCTGCTTCCGCAGCGCTTCGGCAAGGTCCACTGTTTCGGCGAAGGGAACGTTGCGATCGTCGTCGCCTTGAATCAGGAGAACAGGCGAACGCCACGTGCTGATGGAAGCGAGCGGCGAGGATTCCCACGCCAAGCGCGCAAAGTCGGTTCGCTCACCTGGCTTGTAGGAAGCCGCAAACGTGGGAATTTCCGTGTTCCAATCGTGGACGCCGTGCATATCGACACCAGCGGCGAAGAGATCGGAGGCGCGAGCGAGGCCGAGCGCGGTCAAGTAGCCGCCGTAACTGCCGCCCCAGAGGCCGATGCGGGCTGGGTCGACGTCGGCGCGCGCGCGGAGATAGAGGCCGGCGCCTTCAACGTCGTTAAATTCGCTTGCGCCGGCAGCGCCGTAGTTTAGAGCCTCACGAAAATTCAGGCCGTAGCCGATGCCGCTGCGATAATTGACCGCGAGAACGATGTAGCCGCGGCTGGCCAAATACTGATTCATGGCGTAGGCATTGCTGTAATAGAGCATGTAATGCCAGCCGAGGAGCATCTGGCGGCGTGAGCCGCCATGAAAAAAAACGAGCGCGGGATGACGAGCGCCGTCAGCGGCGTCGCGCGGGAGAAAAAGCTGGCCGTGAATTTGCATGCCGTCTGCGGCGGAGAGGATCACTTGCTGCGGCGTGACCATGGCGCTTGCGGGAAAATCCGACGGGAGCGATTGGGGAGCGAGATCGCGGAGTTCACCCTTTGCGGCGACAAGCGCAGGTCGCATGGTGGTGTGCGCATCGGAATGCAGAACGAGAATCGTTTTGTCGTCGCTGGCTATCACGGGTTCAGTCTCGATTCCCGTGCCGCTCGTAACTTCTTCGGGATGGTCGCCCATGGGCGTGACTTTCCAGACGTGGCGGCGGTCGATGTCGTCCTGATTCGAGGAGTAAACAATTTCGCGACCGTTTTCGCTGGCAGCGACATATTCAACTTCAAAATTTCCCGGAGTGAGGAGTTTTGCGGCGCCGCCACTTACCGGAGCGGACCACAGGTGAAGCCAGCCGCCGCGCTCCCACGGAAAAACAATGCGGTCGTCGGCGGTCCAGATGAGCTGATTTTCCGCGACCATCTCGTGATAGACGCTGCCGCTGCCCGGATCGGCGTGCCAAATTTCCTGGCCCTTGCCGGTGGTGGCGTCGGCGATGCGGATGGACCACGGCTGGCCTTCGCGGCGCGGACTAAACGGGAGAGTACCTTTCGCGACGGCGATGCGCAGGAACGCGATTCTGCGGCTGTCGGGCGACCAGGCGGGCTGGGTGTCGGTATCGACGCTGGGATCGAGGTAAATCAGGGATTTCGCGGCGATGTCGTAGACGCCGATAAAGCCGTGGTCGTTGCGGCGGCTCGCGAAAGCGAGCTTCGAGCCGTCGGGGGACCAGCGCAGTTCGCTTTCGTTGCCATTGGCATGAATTAATTGTTCGGGCTTGGCGCTGGCATCGAGTTTTGCGAGCCACACTTGCGCCTTGGAAATAAACGCGACGTTATCTCCCTTTGGAGAGACGGCCGGCGAATGGCCCTCGCCAAATTTCTTGGGCGCGCCGCCGCTCAGGGAAATTGCCCAGACGTCCTGCTCGACGCCCTGCGGCGAGCTATCCGGATTGGGATACGCGGCGTTGGGAAATTCGAGATCGCCGCCGCGCGTGTAGACAATCGTTTCGGCGTCCGGCGCCCAACTGAGTTCGCCGACGTCCTGGCCGTCGTCGTCCTTGTACGAGGTGAGCTGGCGCGATTTGTAAGTTCCGTCTGCCGCGGGCTCCGCGATCCAAATATTCCGGACGCCCTGCGCGTTGAACACCCACGCGACGCGGCCCTTGGCGGACGCAGCGGTCAGTTCCGTAGGAAACGGCGCGCTCAGAAACTGTTCGAGCGTCGGTGATTTTTGTGCTTTCGCCGCCGGGCAAATGATCAGCGCAGCAAGGATCACGAGCGATGCGTTGCGTTTCATCAACAACCTCCAAAGGTCGTAAAATTGTGACGCCAAATTCTTCGTTCCTAAATTCATCGAAAGCCTTAGGCAAGCTTCAATCCGCGGGCTGGCGCGCGGCTGCTTTTTCCAGCGAAACGCGCGGCTCATCCAGCGGCCCGGATATTTTCAAGATGTGGCCGGTTTCGTTGACTCCGATGGTCCTGCCGCGGCGCATACCCGCGCTGAGCGTTTCTACCGTCAGATTCGCATCGCGAGCGAAACTCACTGTGCCTTGCAACGAAGTCTGCTGATGGCCGGATTCCAGCGTTAGATTATCCACCGTGACGGCAAGGTTGCGCATCGTAAACGTACCCTCGCCCGTTGTCCATCGCGAAGTTCCGCGGTGAGGCGCGCCATCGGCCACGCTGGCGCCAACGTCCCAGCCATGGAATTCCACGTTATTAAATTGGAGTTCGCCGCCGCCCGCCAACTGGCGAATGAGTTCGTCGCGCCCGACGCCGTCGGTGACAAGATGGACAGTGCCGGAGGCAGAGCCCGCCAAGCGTTCCATAAATTGGCCGGACGCGGGGAGTTGGGCGAGATTCACGCGATCGAGCCTTGCCGTGACGTCATATTTTGGCACGGGGGCAAAGGCCGCGTTCATTTGCGCATGCACCGTGCCGCCGGCCCACTGCGCGTCGGCGTCGCGTATTTCGAGCTGTAAATCGTGCAGACTTCCCTCCGCGCGGACGTTCGAGAGTTTCAGTTTTTCGATCGTCAACTCTCCGACAGTCAAATCGCCGTCAGCGTTCATCTGGCGAACGAGATCGCTGGCGGCTGGACCCTGCTGCGATGAGCCGCCCAGAAACGAAGAGAGCAGCCGCTGCAGCCAGTTTGGCCGCGCGCGCGGACCGACCCAACGATCGAGATCGGCGGCGCTCAGGCGATCCGTGGCCAAACTAAAATTCCAGCGAGGGACATCTTCTCCGTCAACAATTTGCCGCTCGGACATGGTGCCGGACCATGCGCCACCGAATCCATTTACCTTCGTCACGTCGACGGAGCGCAGGCCATCTTTCCAATTCAACGTGCTTTGCTGAATGACGAGGGGCTGGTTCAGACCGGCAATCGCAAGTTTAGCCTTGCTAAAAATGATCCGGCCGTTCCAGTGGCCGGCTTCCGGCTTTCGCCAGTCATAGCGCGTGACCGCGAGCGCATCTCCGGTGAGCTCCCAGCCGTGATTCAGGGGCTGGCCGAGCGCGGCAGCGGCTTTCAAGAGATCTTCGACTTTTTGCACGTTGCCCTCAATGTACACGCTGCCAGACTCGCCGTTCAAATCCTGCGAGTAGGTGAGATCCGCGGCGTTTTCCATCTGTACGGCGATTCGCCGCTTCCGTGGCGCGAGGACCTCGCGGGCCGAGGCGCCGAGAGCGATGCGCACGGGTTCGGAGACAAGCAGATTTCGCTCGCGTTGAACGCGGACGGGGCCGATCCGCACGGGAAGCTTCAAACCGGGGACATGCAGGATGCCGCCATTGCTGGAAAATGCAGCGCCTTCGAGCTTCAGAGGCCAGCCGCGAAACGCCAGCGCGCCGGTGAAAAACTGTTCCGCGGAAACTCGATCGTCGATGCCCGGATGGAATGCTCTACACCAGGCGAGCAGGTCCACCGCTTGAATGCCCGCAGAATCGAGATGCACGTCGAAGCGGGACGAGGGGCCGGTCAAATAATTCCCCGCCCCGCGCAGATTAGAGTGTGGCGCCTCAATCGTCACTTCCTCCGCGAGCACGGTTCCCGCAGCCACGTTCCAGCGGCCCTTGACGGCCAGTCTCAATCTCGGGTTATCGCTTCGCTCAATCAGATCCCAGCGATGGATTTGTGCCGCTCGGGCTTCCACCGAAAAATTCCATTCGCCCGGCGGGGCTGGGGCGTCCGCGCTGCTGTCTGATGTGCCGCTCTTGAGCGAGCCGTCGAGAGTAAATACGCCGCGCAGGCCGTAATCGCTGCCGCGCAGCAGCCTGAAGAGATCCGCAAGTGAAACTTGCTCCCAGTGCACGGTGATTTCCGCCGGCTGCAAGCGCGCAGACGTTCCTGCGACATCCCCGCGGACAAGGACGGTTCCCGCAGACTGCAAGACCACGCCGCTGCGCCACGGTTGCGCTTCGAGGCGCAGTTCCCAGCGCCCCGGCGAAACCTGGTCGACGCTTCCGGAAACTCCTGTGAGCGCAAACGGAAGCTTTTCATCTCCATTTTTGAAATTAACGCGTCCGTCGTCGAAATCGATCTTGAGCAAGCGATTTACCGGAGCGGTCGCCGCCGGCGGTCCGTAAAAACTTGCCTTTGCCCCTGCGGCAGGTTTGGCCGGGGGCAGCCACTGCTCCAGATTCCATTTCCCCACGCTATTGCGCACCAAGATGAGGCTCGGGCGGCTGAGCGAAAGCGTGCCAAATTTAAAATGACCGAGAAGCAGCCCCGTCCAGCGCAATCCGGCAGCCAGGTTATCCGCGCGCAAAAAATATTCGTTTCCGAAGGCGGGGTCTTCCCCAACCGTCACTTGCTCCGCATCCAGCTCGGGGGTGGGCAGAAGCTGCACCGAAAATCTTCCGACTTCAACGGGACGTCCAAAGGTTCTTTCCAGTTGCGAGGTCAAGTAGGAGCGCATGCGGCGCGTGCGAACGAGCAGCGAGACGCCGAACTGGAGGGCCACAAGCGCCGCCACAATTGTTAGCGCCAGTTTCCACCACTTGCGGGGGATCTTCATGTTGTCCGGAAGTCTCGCAGACTAGCCTGCAAATGAAAAGTCGCCGAGAGGACGGAATCGGCGTGCTTTTGCTTCATTCCTCGAGCGAGCTTTGCAACCGCGCGATCGAAGGAACTGCAAATGTCAATGCACCGTGCGCAGCATCCGCGCCCATCGTGTGCGGGCAGGAAGATGAGCGAGCGTTTCAAATATGCTCTTCAGCCGCTCAAAAAACGTGATCTGGGTGTAGTCGCTGCTCGTCGCGTCCACCGACCAATAAATCAGGAATGGCCGCCCCATGATCGCGCTGCGATCGACGAAGCCCCAGTAGCGGCTGTCTGAGCTGCGGTCCCGGTTGTCGCCCATGGCGAATATTTTTCCAGGCGGCACGACGAGTTCGTCGCCTTGCACATAATTGCGGAGCGTGTCCCGCCAGCCCGATTCCGGCACCACCTGTGGAGAAATCATCTGGTCTCTGGCAGGCGGAAACGAATAGTTGAAATTATCGTACGGGGCCGTCGGGTCGTGGACCACGTACGGCTCGTTCAATAGCTTCCCATTGCGGTACATCTGCTGATCGACCATCTTGATGTGATCGCCCGGCAAGCCAATCACGCGTTTTACGAAATGTTGATGATCGGCGTAGGGATATTTGAAAACAATAATGTCGCCGTGCTCGACCGGACGGTAAGGAAGGAATTTGTCGTACCAAGCGCCGCTTCCGCCAAAAATGAATTTATTGACGAGCAGGTGGTCGCCGATGAGGAGCGTACCTTCCATCGAGGCGGAGGGAATTTTAAAGGCCTGCACGATGAAGCTGGTCCCAAAGAGCGCGAGAAGCACAGTGACGAGCAGCGATTCCAGATATTCGGAAATCGTCGTCGTGTCGTCGTGGTGCTGCTCTGCCTTCGGTTCTGCCGGGGGTGCCGGCTCTTCGACCTTTAGCGTAGTCTCTTCCGCCATTCGCTTTCAGCCTTTCCGACCCGCCCGCGCATCACTTCGTTCCAGAATCTCCATCGCGCTTTGCGCCGCCCGCTGCTCGGCTTCTTTTTTTGTGCTGCCTTCGCCGCTGGCCATGCATTCGCCGCTGATCCAAACTTCAACCTGAAATAATTTCTGATGATCCGGCCCGCTTTCGCCGGAGAGCCGGTATTCCGCGGGTGGCTCGCCACGGCCTTGTAGGAATTCCTGGAGCGCGGACTTGCGGTCGGAATCCCCGATGCGCTCGCCGCGCTCGACGAGTGCTTGCTCGAAGAGGAGCCGCTTAAGCATTTCGCGGGTTGCGCTCAGTCCGGCGTCCAGGTAAACCGCTGCGACCACAGCTTCGAAGGCGTCCGCGAGGAGTGCCGGCTTCTCACGCCCGCCTGTCTTTTCTTCGCCGCGCCCGAGCCGCAGATGCTCGCCCAGTTTCACGCGCCGCGCGGCATCTTCCAGGGAGCGCGCGTTGACAAGGCGGGCGCGGCTTTTTGAGAGCTGCCCTTCTCTCCAATCGGGAAAGGATTCCAGCAGATATTCCCGCGCCAACAACTCGAGAACGGCATCTCCCAGGAACTCGAGCCGTTCATTGTCTTGGATGGCCGCGGATTCCATCGACGATTCGGCACGCTCTGCCCTCAACTCAGGAACAGCAGAGCTATGCGTCAAGGCAAGTTCGAGGAGTTCCGGCTTGTTAAACCGATAGCCAAGACGCTCCTCAAGTTGCTCTGCGTCGCCGCGTGTCATTTCCGTGAGCAATTCTCGCCAGCTGGCCAGGGCCTTTCTATTGAGGCGCGCTTAACTGCGTCGCGCCCAGCTTCTTGGCCTCTTCGGCACCGTTCTTGCACGTCGGCTGCAACCCGCCGGGCACGGTCGCACACTTGTTAAAGGCCGCCACTGCCGCGTCAAAGTGCGAGGTCTTTTCCTCCGCGATCGCCAAAACATAAAAGTTGACAGGATCAATTTCCGGATTTGGATCGACCCTGGTAGCCTCCATGAACTCCGGAATCGCCAGATCAAACTTGCCTCGCCGGAAATAAACGAGCCCCAAGCCGCTGTGCGCCATCGCCAGTGTCTGGTTCTTGGCAAGGGCGAATTGCGCGTCGCTTAGAGCATCGGGCTTGGGAATCGTGGGAGTAAGCTCGATCGCCGACTTCGAGAATTTTTCGGCTTTATCTAACTGTTCCGCGGCGTTGGGCATGCTCGCGTTCCATGCCCGTGGCAGCGTCTGACCCATGATGGCCAAGGTCTGCACGTCGTTCGGCGCTAAGGCCACGTCCTTCTCGCCCACTTCCTGCATCTTCTGGATCTCGTTGGCTTCAAGATAGAGTTTGACGAGGGCCGAATAGACCGGAGGCAGGTATCGGCTTTGTGGATATTTCGCGACAAACTGTTCGCCTGCTTGCACTTTCATGGGCCCCGCTGTTAGCGGCATGGCTTCGAACGCTTTGAACGCCGCGTCTTCTTCCGCGTTCACGGGCGGCGCCGGCGTGTCCAGCGTCAGCGTGTTGGCCTTATCCTTGTCGGTTGGCGTCTGAGCGGGCGGCGCGGCCTGACCGCTCTGCCCGGATTGGCCACTCTGTCCGCTCTGTGCACTTTGGGCAGCCGCTCCTACACATGCGCAAAGGAAAAATCCCGCGAGTGTGCCTGTTCCCATCCACTTCTGCCACGTCCCCTTCATTTCCCGCCTCCTGTTTGTCACTTCAGTTCATCGCTCGAAGCTGAGAGCTTGAGCATAGCCCTGTAGTCTCCCAAGAATCTTCCGGTTCCCTGCTTGATTCCTAAGGCCGTTCGACCGGTTTCTCCAAATTCACCACTTCCAGCCCTTGTTGCGCCGCTCGCCTGGCTCTGTCGGGACCACCTGGCACGGCAAGCGCGGATTGAAACTCGCTCTTGGCAAGCGTCTGCTGCCCTTCATCATCATAAATCCGCGCCAGGTAAACATGCGACCATGCTAACACCATGGGGTCATTCGTGGCTGCGTGATCCCCGGTGGTGAGCCTGCCAAAGACCACTTTTGCACGCGCACCATCATGATCGAGCAGAGCCACTAATCCCATCCCGTACCACGCCCGAATCTGATCCGGATATTTTGCCAGCACCTTTTGAAAAGATGCCTCCGCCGCTCGCGGATTTTTTTCCGCGATGTGCCGCTCGCCATCCGTCAGCTCGGCGATGGCTTCGGCGTCGTTCGGCACCGTGGTCGGCACGGCCCTGCGCCGGACCACTTGCTCGGCGGCCGCTCCGTCCGCGCTGTCTCCATAGTCCCCTTGCGCAAAATGGATGCCGTCGATCCGCTTGGATTCCGTCGCGAGATTGATCCCTCTCACCAAGTCAGGAAAATAGATTGCCATCGATGGTTCGGAGCCTTCGTACTTTGTGAGTCCCTCAAAAATCGGCCGAACCAGTGCATAGCCGTCTACGTCATCGCGTTCCATCGCCGCTTCCCGCTCACCCGGCGACATCCGCTTCAACTTCAGCTCGACGGCCCGCACCAGGCATTCCGCGAAGTACGATGCAAAATCGTCCTTCAGGTCCGGTTCCAGCCGCGGGGCCAACGCCACTTTTTCATAGAGCGGCCGTTTCACCGCCAGAACGTGCGGGTATTGCAGCGGCAGCGGATCAAGCAGGAAATGCAGGAAAGCGTGCCTCACAATATCGACCGGGATATCATCCGCGCCGCTCAGCACGATCATGTAATGATCGCCGGAATTCCGCACATTTGTAATTCGTCCCACCAGCGGCTCCAAAATCACAGTAAACGCTCTGTCCGTCGTCGGGACCTGAAGTTGTCTCAAATATCCCGTGGTGACATAAACGATTTGTGATATCGGGTCATGCGCCTTCTCAATTTCCCGGTTGTAAATGGGCTGAAGGTCGCTCCACAGCCGCCCAATGTGTTGTTCCTGGTAGTAGTTCGAGAGGATTTCGCTGAAGCCTTCGAGCGCCAGCAATTCCGTCGGCTGATCGTCTCGCTGGAGCGTGATCCTGAATTTCGGCGCCGGCCCGGAAAGCAGCCCAAACCAGATGTACCGCGAGAGCGTCGCTCCGGAATTAGGCAGCTCGTGCTCTTTGTAGAATGCCCTTACCGCTTCCACTGCCGGCCCCTGTTGGTGTTGCATTTCCTCTCGGAGCCTGGCGCGAAGCGGATGCCAATTTTCCGCGCTCACGTTCGACTCAAATCCAGCGGCCAGCAGCGCGCACATGGTTGTGAACATGGCTTCGCTGCTGGTCACGTTTATATTTGTGACCGGCGCAGTCTGCCGGGGCGCCGGCGGCAAGGGCACCTGCGCGCCCGCCGGACGCTCTCCAAGCAAGAACACGAGCGCCGCGCACAACCCCGCCACTGCTATTTGCCGAAATCGTTTTGTCATGAACTCTGCCGCAGTCCTGCTCGAACCAGCAATTCTGTCTACTACTCCCTCAACCTCTGAGGTGGGACAGACACTCTCGTCTGTCTCCTGCATCTCTGATCAGTCCCCTGGGGTGCTCACTATCCTCTGGCCACCCTGCAGCATCTTGCCAATTTACAAGCGCGTTTCCCTTCCGTCAAGGAAGCCCGAGCTCGCCAGCTCGCCGCTCCATCCAACTCTTGCAACTCTACCAGGCATCTGTTATCGGTGAGGATGCGTTCACACCCGCCTCGGGATGGCTCGCCGCTATGCGTTCCGCCTTCTTGAAAAGAGTCGCTTTTATCCTGGGTGTCTGCGCTCTCGCTGCCCTCTCGCCTGCGGTCTTCGATGCGCATTCATTCGGCGCAGTTGTCGCGCCGCAAACGCAACAATTCTCGTCACAATCTGTCTCCCAGGGCCCACCCGCGCCTTCCGCTCCGTCCCACGCTCCTCGCGTCTCGCAAGAAGTTCAGCTTTCAGGCGATTCTTCCTGGTTCGATACCGGCATCGACGTTCAAGCGGGCGAACACGTTGTCGTTACTGCCACCGGGACGATGCGCTACGCTGGCCAGCAAACCGACACAACTCCTGCCGGCTTTCCGCGGGGCTTCAAGGATCTTCTTCGCGATCTGCCGGACAACGAAGCCGGCCGCGGTGCGCTCATCGGCCGCATCGGCGACAAGGACACTTCGCAGCCCTTCCTCCTTGGCGCGAAGCGCGATCTCGTCTCACCCGTCTCGGGCCGCCTCTTCGTCGGCATCAACCAGCTCGCCAGCGACACCGGAGATGGCACGTACATCGTTGAGATCAAAATTTATCCCGCCGATGCTAACTCGGTTCTTTTCGTCACCAAGACAGTCGCCTCGATCCCCGGCGTGGGAGATCGCCTATTCGCGAAAATACCGCGCCGGGCATCCGACCGCGCCGGCGATCCCGGCGACATGGTCAACTTTCTGATCATCGGCTCCGAAGCTGGAATGCAAAAGGTCTTCACCACCGCCGGCTGGGTCCACGTCGATGCCAACGTCAAAGACACCCTCCTCCACGGCCTCCTTGAAAGCATCTCCAAGGAATCCTATTTAACAATGCCCATGAGCCCCCTCTATCTCTTCGGACGCCAGCAGGATTATGGTTGGGCCCACGCGGAACCCATTTCCGTCGTCGCTTCGCGCAATCACCTGCGGATTTGGAAGGCCCCCTTCGAACTCGATGGCCAAACGCTCTGGGTCGGTGCCGCCACGCATGATGTTGGCTTCGAAAAAGATCAGCGCAACAACGGCCTGACGCACAAAATCGATCCAAACATCGACCTCGAGCGCGACTATGTGGAAAAAACGCTCGCCGCCACGGGCCTCGTCGCGAAGGTGACTCGCATACGTCCAAAGAATCCCATGCTAGAGGCCAAAACCGCCACGGGTGGCAGCTTCCACTCGAACGGCGAAGTCCTCGTTCTAAAACTCGGCGAGTCTTTTCAGAAGTGACGAAGTTTGTCTCTGCGAAAGCACCTCGGCCCGCGAGCAAACTCTCCGCAGATCTCCACGCCCTAAGCCTTTCCGCGTTATCCTTTGTTCTTCTGTGCTTTGCTCCGCGCCCTCGCGCCGGCTGATTGCAATAGAGACGCGAGGAGAAAAGTTGGAGTATGATGGCGCCCGCCCGGTGCCCCAGAACCGGCCTGTCAGCATCACCCGGAGTCCCTCATGCCCGTGACCAAGCCGATCAACGAAGCCGCCCGCCTCGCCGCTCTCCAACGCTATGCCATCCTCGATACCGATCCGGAAGAATCCTTTGACGATCTGACGCACCTCGCTTCTTTCGTCTGCAAGACTCCCGTCGCCCTGATTTCTCTGATCGACGGCGACCGTCAATGGTTCAAATCGCGCGTTGGCGTCACAGTATCCGAAACACCTCGCGAAGTTGCATTTTGTTCCACTGCAATTCTCCAGTCCGAAGTCTTCGTGGTCCCCGACGCGTTGAAGGACGAGCGCTTCCGCGATAATCCTCTCGTAGTATCCGACCCGCACATCCGCTTCTACGCCGGCGCGCCTCTCATCAACGAAGACGGCTACGCGCTCGGCACTCTCTGCGTCGTCGATCAAACGCCGCGCGAATTGGTGCCCGAGCAGCGCGACGCCCTCAAAGCACTGAGCCGTCTGGTCCTTGCCCAGATGGAATTTCGCCGCAACCTGATTTTGCTGAAAGAGGCGCTCACTGACCGTACAAAAGCCGAACACGAGCGCGAACTCGAGCTCCTAAAATTGCAGGCCACCCTCGTGCGCATCCTCGGCCTGCGCCATTCGGTCGCGACGCGGTAAGAGTTGCGAAGTCCTTAACCATCTAGATTTCTTCTTTGGAGTTGGTTGCGCAGCGACGATCGGATCGCCGCTTGACCGCCAACAGGATTGCGACGACCGCGCACCATGCGCAAACTGCCCAAATAACGTAGGTCAGGGACGCCGATATTTGCTCCTGGTTCTTACTCACAAGATAGGGCCGCCGGGCAATGACTTGCGCATAGTTCTTTACGTCGCATCCGATATATCTTACGGTGATGAAGCCCATCAATGCAGGAAGCAAAATCCCCATCGGGAATAGCCGCACTAAGAGTTCACGGACCGCTTTCCACGGGAGGGCCTTTGCAACCGCATGGAAGGGCGCTCGTAGCCAAGCGTACGCACCAAAACCGATCGCCAACGAAAGCAGAGCGACACAAAAATACGAAACGATCAGGTACTGCTCATTGGTCATTGTTCGGTCTAAGCGTAGCTACAAGAATCGTCATCAGCACCAGATATATACCTAGTGTCAAGAAGATGTAGCCGAAGGAATCCCCCAACGCTCCGGCGACCGCCCAAACATACTCCATGAAGTGCTGTCCCGGTTTGACATCCGGGTTCACCGCAACCACTTGGCCGACAGCTCCAAAAAGGAGTAGAAGCAGAAACGATCGCATATAAAAGGCAACACCGCCGGGAATGGCCACTGTGCGGGACAACAACTCCTCGAGGCCACGTTTGGTTAGCGCATAGGCAAGACTGGCGAAAGCAATCGCGAGGATTAGGATGACTAGGTGCGTCGCATGCACAGGTGACAAGATTTCCTCCGAAACACCGACAGGATTTGCCCCAGTGATTTCCGCGAGCTATTTATTGCCCTTTCGTTACTTTTCTTCGAGAGAATTCTGTTCTCCGCGAGCCTGTCTGTCAACCCTTGGCGATCCCTTTCGGCGGCCATCGTGCATCCGCCAACGCTCCGCGAACCTCGGCGGAGTCTGCGTCTCTGGGTTATCTTTTCGTTTTCGTGATTTTTGCTGGCAGGCCTGCTAAAAATCCTCAACCGCGCGGCGCAGCACTTCCCGCGAAATATTTGCTCCGCTCACAATGAGCGCCACATTCCCCCCGTAATCCGTTCCAGCCTCGAGCAACGCCGCCGTGCTCGCCGCGCCGGCTGGCTCCGCCAAGACATGCTCCTCGACAAGCAAAGTCCCAATCGCGCGCAACATTTGCTCCTCGCTAACCAGCACTACGTCATCCACTAGCTGCTTCACATCCCGCACGTTCCCGGCATCCGGAGTCCGCGTCGCCAAGCCATCGGCAATCGTGTCGCACTTCTCCGTCCCGACGACCTTGTTTTCTTTCCAGGATAGGTAGTACGCCGGCGCACGTTCCGCCTGCACGCCAATAATCTTCACCCGCGGCGCAATCTGTTTCGTCGCCGCCGCAATCCCGCGAATCAACGCCGTATCTCCCATCGGCACGACGATCGAGTCCACGTCCGGAAACTGCTCCAAAATTTCGCACCCAATCGTCGCTGGCCCCGCTGGCAAATCCGCATCCGTCGCATCATTCATAAAATAAACGTCAGGCCGCTTCGCATACTCCGCCGCCAATTCAAACGCCGCCGCCAAATCCGCTCCTCCGCTTTCCTCAATTTCCGCGCCAAGCGCAGCGATTCGCGCGCGCTTGAGCGGATTGCACCCCGCAGGCAGAAAAATCCGCGCCTTCACCCCAAGCAGCTTTGCCGCGTAAGCCACCGCCGCTCCGTGATTCCCCGTGCTCGAAGCAATCACTTCTTGAACACGCCCTCGCTTCAATCGCGTCACCAGTCCCCACAAAGCCCCGCGCACCTTGAACGACCCCGTAGGCAGTTCCGTTTCCAATTTCAACCAAACGCGCTTCCCCGACCTGTCGCTGAAATAGGGCGCAGCCATCAGACGGGTGGCCGCGAAATGGCCCGCCAGAAACGTTCGCGCCTCTTGAATTATTCTCATACTCGGCGCGATCGCTTTCCCCGCCCTGCTGTCCTGGGGACTCACACTCGCACTACCGTCATCGTTGTCCATCCCTTCAAACGTCGGCCTCGCGGACGATATTGCCACCTACTTCCCGGTCGCGCCAGTCGAGGAGCCGAGGCTCACGCTGGACGGCGCAGGCAGTCCGTTCCAATTAATTTTCTTGATAGTTCGTCGGCAAAGAAATTGTGAAGACTCTATCTGTTTTGCAGAAGCGCGCTGAGAAGACTAGCGAGTTGAAATTCCTGTTGCACAACTTCAGGTTGATGCTGCGCGGCACCATTGCTGTTCGCAAGTCGCGCAAGCTGGTCCGCCAGGTTCTTCACCGCGATGTCGCGCGGAATGTACGTTCGATCTTTTGGTTTGACGGCTTCCCATCCGGATTCCGTTCGTCGCAGTTCCCAGCGAACTTTGTCGCGCCGCTCCTTATGCTTAATTTCTCCGGCATCAATCAACACCTTTGAATCAACCTCCAAGCGGGCCGAACCATGATCGCGCTTGACGTCCACCCGCTCCACTTTGAATTCTTCGACGATTACTATTGGAATCTGAGTTTTCAGGGAATTATTGATCCCCAATGCGGCGCCACTCGCGTCGCTCATCTCGGAGATTGCTTCCGCCACTTCCTCCCGTGTCGGCGGCCTGTTTCCCGTGGCGATAATCACGCTCCCCGGAATCGCAAACGCCGCGTTGGCGCTTTCCGCCGCCGGAGACGCTGCCGGGGCCGGCGGACCATAGATCACTTCAGCTTTCAAAGGAGCCGCCGCCGGTGGCCGATCCGAGGAATCATGCTCAGCCGTCGCTCGTTCCTTCATCACCGGTTGGGCTTTCATCGCGACGCTGCGTTTCGCGGGACTGGCGAATACTGTGGAAGAACCAGAAATATTCGCCGCGCTTACAATCGCGCCTCGTTCCACTCGATACCTGTAAAATCGGGGCGTCCCGCGCGACCTCCAGTAAGCCGACCGGTAATCCTGCGCCTCCAATCCCGTTCTCACCAGGCTGTAGAAACTATGTTCCAGCGGATCGATAACAATTCCCACGTGCCCGGGCCAGGCAATCAAATCGCCCGGATGCGGGTTCCTCACCCTCTCGAAATTTTCGTTCCCCACATAAATCTCAAAAGAACTCGCATAGGCATACTCAAATCCCGCATTCGCATAGATCTGATGAACGAAGTGCGAGCAGTCTCGCACACCCGGCGCCGGCCGGTCCTGCTGCCAAGCCACATTGACGATCGAACGCCCTTCCTCGATCGTCAACAATCGCGGGCTCGACACGGAATCATGAACGGGCAGCTCACTCTGCCCCATCGCTAACGCCGCATGGATGAAGAAAACGCACACCAACCACAGGCACACCGAGCAGAAATCAAAATTCCGGCGCCGTTTCCCATGCAATTCAGATATCGTCCACATGTCACCCACCCACACGTGAAATCCGTCTGCTTCAGAGAGAGAAATCTCTCTATCTCTAGAGAACATTCAGGACTGGGAGGAACAATGGGACTTGCTCTGGGCGTACTTGGCCGTTCGGCCAGTCACCCAGTGCCATCAAGTACGGGCCGCTCTTTGCCTGGGTTCAAAATGTGCGCCAAGGGCTCTTGTAGGAAAATCTGTTTCGATCACGCGAATGTGCCTCTCTCTACTCGGACCAGCGAGCGTGCCCTCGGGGAAGGCTCTGGCTGTCATACAACATGCAATTCGTAGTACAATCAGGTATGCCCTCCACCATCCAAGCGAGACTCGATGATCGCTCGCGTAAAAGACTGGCCGTGCTGGTTCGCGAACTGGGCTGGACTCCCTCGCGAGTCGTCCGCGAAGGCCTGCGCATTCTCGAAGTACACTATGTCCGCCGGAAAAAACAAGGCATCATCGGTTTAGGAAGATTTTCATCTGGCGTGGCTGACCTGGGGACAAACAAGAAACACCTTCGCGGCTTCGGAAAGTGAAACCCGTACTTCTCGATACTGGCGTGATCGTCGCCCTTCTCGACCGCAGTGAGCATGCCCACCTGGCCTGCGCGAAAGCCGTTCACGAATTGCGCTCGCCGCTCGTCACCTGCGAAGCTGTCCTTGCAGAGAGCTGCTATTTGTTGCGCAATCTCCCGGGTGCGCCGGAAGTAATAATTGAAAACGTGGTCGCCGGCATTTTTCAAATCCCTTTCCAGATCTCGAAGGAAGCGGCTGGCGTAAAGCAGGTCTTGCGTAAGTACCGCGATCGTAAGATCGACCTCGCCGACGCCTGCCTGATCCTTTTGGCAAATGAATTTGAAACTGCCGACATTCTGACGCTGGATAGTGATTTCGCAATCTATCGTTGGGGCAGGAACAAACCCTTTCGCATGTTGCCGGAGCTGGGCTAGCCGCGCCGGCGTTACCGTCTGTCTTTTCAACCTCGCGGCTCTTGAACCCTTTGCGCGGGCTCTTCGAACGGCGTTTATCGGGATTTGTTCGAGGCGCCTCTGCATTATCCTTATTTTTGCTTTGGCCGTCTTCTGACTTGGTCATCTCGTTATACCGTTGCTTGTCAAACCGTTGCCGCAGCGGCTTCCTTCGTCCTTGAGGCTTTCCACAATTGAATGTACGGCTCTAAATCCTTCATCAGCTTTTGGAATTGTGGTATATCCAGCGATTGCGCACCGTCGCTGATCGCCTTTTCCGGCGCGGGATGCACCTCGACAATCAATCCGTCCGCGCCAATCGCCACGCCCGCTCGTGAAACCGCGGGCACCAGGCCGCGCTTCCCCGTCGCGTGGCTGGGATCCAGAATCACCGGGAGATGCGTCAATTCATTCAGCGCCGGAATTGCCGCGATATCGCACGTGTTTCGCGTTTCCGTTTCAAACGTGCGAATGCCGCGCTCGCAAAGAATCACATCGGAATTCCCGTGCGCCACGATATATTCGGCGGACATCAGCAATTCCTTGATCGTTCCGCTCATCCCGCGTTTCAAAAGCACCGGCCGCCCGCATTTTCCCAGCGCCTTCAACAAAATGAAATTCTGCATGTTGCGCGCGCCCACTTGCATGATGTCCGCATAGTTCGCGATCAAATCCACGTCGCGATCGCTCATCACTTCCGTGATAATCGCCAGCCCCGTGGCCTTCTTCGCCTTCTGCAATAATTTCAACCCTTCCTCTTCCATGCCCTGAAAATCGTATGGCGAAGTCCGCGGTTTGAACGCGCCGCCGCGCAAAATTTTCGCGCCGGCCTTCGCCACTCCTTCCGCAGCGCGCATGATCTGTTCTTCGGATTCCACCGAGCACGGCCCCGCCATGACCACAAATTCGTCACCGCCAATTTCCGTGCCGTTCACGCGCACCCGCGTTTTTCCAGCGCGAAATTGTTTGCTCACGAATTTGTACGGCGCCGAGATGCGCACCACTTTTTCCACCTGCGGCATCGACTCGACCGACTCCATGCACGCCGTCACGTCTCCAACTCCCACCACGCCAATGACCACGCGCTCTTCCCCTTCAATCGAGTGCACTTTATACCCGAAGTGTTCCACCTGGCTGCGCACCTCATCGATCTCCTGCCGCGTGGCATGCATCTTCATAGAAATAATCATGATTCGTTCCTCTCGCTGGCATTTTTCTGTCCCGAAATTACTTCTGAAAATCCAATTCAACAAAATTGCACAGCCCCAAAATAAAAAACCCACTCGCTGCGAGTGGGTCGAAACTCTTTTCCGCTTTTGCTAATTACAGAATCGCCCCTCGCACTCTATGTGGGTGGGTACCAAAATCGAAACGAATACGAGTAGGTGCCGCGATTCATGGGCAGATTGTATTTCGTCTTTCCCCTGGAATCAACCGATACTTTTTCCCCCGCGGAGCACTCCTGGAATCTCCCGGGTGCGTACTCAGAAGGCCGGCAATCAAGCAAGCCATTCTCCCTTCCACGATCATTGGAAGAGCACCGCGATGCGGAATGCCGCGAATCCTGCCGAGTCGCTTCCCCGGCATGCGCCCACCTCCGCATTCCGGTAGCCACCGGCTTTAATTTTATGCGTGAGCTCGTCGGGAAGCGCACTCAAATCCGGCACGTCAAAACGAACCACGTATCGCACCGAACCGCCCTCGTAGCCCTGCTTCATCATGCACGTTTTGCGCGCATCTTCGCCCGCACTTGCTCGCTGCACACCCAATTTGCGCAGTAGAGATACCACTTCTTCTTCCTGCTGCTGCAGGCTCAATTCCGCAACTGGCCTCGAGAAATCTTCCACCGCGAAAAGTCCGTCGGCGCCCCGTACCGCCGCGATCCCCACAGCGGTGACCTCTGGGTTGAGAATGTTCTTCCGATGCCCCGGAGAATGCATCCACCCATCGTGAATGCTTTCGGCGCTGGGACCGATTGCCACATTTTCCGCGATCACGGAAAACCTCGCGCCAGCTCGAGCAGCGCGTTGTTCAAGAGGTAGTTCGCCGGGAGCTTGATGCGTGAGAACATTTTCGCGCACCATCACACGAGCGTGCTCCAACGCCGCAGCCGCAAGAGTATCATTCCACTTGAGAGGTTGAACTCCGGCTGCCGCACGTTCGCGGTTGAGGTCATCGAGCAAAAGCTTTTCGTCAGCCGATGGCTGCGGCAAATGCACGACCGCCACTGGCGGGCGATTTTGCGAATGTGCTGAGGCAAGAAAAAAGAAAAAACAGAGCGCAGCGGTCGCCGCGGCTGCGGTTCTGAAGCGGCTGCCGATTTTCATAAGAAACTAGCCGCGAACGCGCACGGCGCTAAAACTGAGGATAACGTGCCCGCCAGAAGTAGGACGGCCGAAACTCATCATCGGGCGGAAGCGGGAAAAGAGAAGCATCTGATCCAGCTGATGTCGCAAATTAGCGCTGCTAGGACCGGAAAGAATCTGATAATCAGCCATCTGGCCCTGCGCGTCAACGGTCACGTCGACCAGCAGCCCATGCGGCAGAGACAGCTCGACGTCTTGCTGCTCGGACGGCCACGACTGCGGATAGTCAGAGAGCGTCACCAACTCAGCCGGACGCAAAATATTGAGCGGCACATCGTTGGACACCGCTCGCACCGTAATCCCCGGAACCATCAATTGCAGCACGAGCACAAAAATCGCAATCGCGGAAAAAATTCCGCCGGTTGCCGGCACAGTCAGAGGACGAAACACGTTGTCGACCAAAATTTCCGCCCGGTCCCGCATCTTGCGCAGACGACCGTGCCAATCCTGCGAAGGCTGCGACTGCGCCGCAGCCACTTTAATACGCACCGCCAGATCGGCCGGCGGAACGTTCTTCGGCACGCGCGAAAGCAGCACAGCCAGCTTGCGGAAGTGCTGCAGCTCCTCGCGGCACGTGGCGCACCCATTCAAGTGCTTGCCAATCTGCACGCGCTCCTCGACCGATGCCGTTCCCGTGATGGCGTCGTCGAGATAGCCCGCCAGTTTTGTCCGTACCGTGGTGCACTTCATGGAAGCCCTTCCCCCGCGCCATTTGCGCGCAGGGACTGCTCTTGCGAAGAATCCCCTTTTGAAAAATCATGAATGCGTCGCGCCGCAGAATACGCATCCCCGAATGGCGACGGCTGCGGCTCAACAATCGCGCTACCCGCGCTTCCGTGCGATGCGTTCTGCGAAGCATCACTCGCCGTACTACGAGAAGCAATGTGCGGCTCGTGCTCCATGAGCAGTGGCTCGAGAACCTGCCGCAGCGCTCGCCGCCCGCGCAGGATGCGCGACTTCACCGTGCCGACGCTGCACTCCAGCACTTCCGCAACTTCCTCGTAACTCAATCCTTCCAGATCGCGCAGAATCACCGCGGTGCGAAAAACATCCGGAACATCCTGCAAAGCATGTTGCACAGCAGCCTGAATTTCTCGCGAAGCAAGCTGCTCAAACGGCGTCGCGGCTAGATCTTCAATCTCGATAGAAGCGTGGCCTTCTTCCGGCGCGGCGTCGATCGAAACATTTTTTTGCAAATGGCGCTTGAACCAGCGCTTGTGATTGAGCGCCTCGCGAATGGCGATGCGATAAAGCCAGGTTTTCAAAGAACTGCCCTGCCGGAACTTGCGAATCCCGCGGAAAGCCTTCAAGAAAACTTCCTGCGAACCGTCGGCCGCGTCGGAAGTGTCGCCGAGCATGCTCAAGATCAAGTTATAAACCGGCGCGTGATAATGCGTGACCAGCCAGTCGAATGCCGTTTCCGAGCCGGCTTGCAGCTCAGAGACGAGTTCGGCTTCATCGCGGCCCCAAGAAAGGGCGCTAGCCCATTCGGACACTGCCGGCCTTTCCGACCCGACCAAAACTCGGGCCACCCTGCTGGTAGGTTCCACCTTAGAACGCCTCATTAGAACGCGGCGTTTGAACGATGGACC
Source organism: Candidatus Acidiferrum sp. (assembly GCA_049792735.1). Taxonomy (GTDB): domain Bacteria; phylum Acidobacteriota; class Terriglobia; order Acidiferrales; family UBA7541; genus Acidiferrum. The sequence goes on along the minus strand of JBARBE010000140.1, from coordinate 42,612 downwards.
CAGGCCTTCTTGCGAGTACGATCCCGAACTTCCCGGGAGCGACTTGCGACCGGGTCTGGCAGTCTGCGTACGCCCAACCCGATGTCCGCTCTCCTAATCCTTAGACACCAGAACCAGCAGACTTGTTTCCCGGCCCGCCGCCAAAACGCAAATGGCGGTAACCAGCCTGATTCTGGCACTTTGCAAACCGGGGCGCAACAGTACGCAGGCCCCAGCGCCTATTTCTGAATCGTGAGCCCGTCCCCGTGCCTCGAAGATCCGGTGAGATACACAGTAAACAGATGAAAAGAAAAGAGTTATGGGCGTTCCAGAATTGAGGATTTTGCGTTTTTCCTAGGCCAGCAGTACAGTCCCCAGAGATCTCGACCGTCCAAAGAAGGACGGAGAATCCGGCGCGGATGGCGATGAGCCCCCAATCTCGGAAACGTCCGGGCCCGACGAACCAATCCTGCCCTGCGATTCAATTCACCTTGGAGAGCGGAATAATCAGGCTGCCCACCTGCGCCGTCGCGGGATCTTCCACGACGATACGCAACGTCGTGACGCCAGCCTGCGGTTGTACGAACTGATGAAATGGAAAGCCGGACCTCAAATACGCTGCATATTTCCCGTCAGTGAAATCAAAATTGATCCTGCTGGCGGATTGGCGAAGGATTTTGCCAGTTTCGTCCTGTTCAATCGTGGCCACTTCGACCGCGCCTTTGTGCGAGCCGGCGCTCTGCGTGAACCGGAGCTTGTGAATGTCGATCAAGCCGAAGAGGCTCAAGCAATGCGGCAATGGTTCTTCCACCCGAACCACTCTGACCGTTACGGGAATGGAAGAGGCTTCCAGCGGACTCCGGAGCGCCACGAGAAAACCGTTGTGACGATCCCCTTGCGTGGCTTGGGCGTCCTTAAAGGCATAGTAGCCTTTGGGGTAGCGCACGCTCAATCCGGATCGCTTTACCTTTACCCTCAGTTCATGAAATTTTCCGTCCAGCGAGTCGGAGTTTATATAAAAGCCGAGCGTGTACGTGACGGCGGAATCCTCGACGGCATCACGAATGGCGCCCGTGAGGTCGTTGGTGTTCACGAAGGCGCGACCGCCAGTTGCGTCAGCGAGTGATTGCATAGTGTCAATGCCAATAGGCTCCGATGACTGTGCGGGCATGCCCAGCCCCAACACGCCCTCGATCTGGTCATCTATTTCCCACTCATTTTCAGGAGTTTTGCGCGTGAGCAAGGCGCGCCCATCCACTGGATATGCGGCGATCTGTGCCGGGCCAAGAATGCGGGCTAAGGCAACGCCGGAAAAAGGAAGGTTAGCGGTGAGCCAAACGAGATTCTTGCGGCCAGGAATGTTGGCAACGTGAGAGGCAATGGACTGGAGTGCGGACATAGTCGTTGCTGCGCGACGCTCATTTGTAATCGCGGACAATTGCAGCGCCTGCGCATCCAGTAGCGGGTTAAATTCCCCAGGCACTGGGGTATGCCACTTGCCCGGTTCAACCTCGTCGCGGTTGGTCCTGGAAGTGGTGTCGTAGTTTTTCACGATGGCGAGAAGACGGTCGCGGTCGCTGGTAAAGTCGCATAGCACATGCAGGCTTTCTCTCAACCCGTAAATGGCGACCCGATCTTTCGGGTCCAGAGTCTTGATGAACTCGATGAGATGCGCCTTCGCATTGGCCAGCGCCAGATCCTCCATCCACCAGGGACTAGTTTCGTACCCTTCATGTCCGTTGCCCGAAAGAGTATTCAAGTTGTCTAGCAAGACGACGGTCACGCTCCTCGGCTTGTCAGTCCCGTACTGCGGGAGGTCCGAGAATGTATTGGGTGCCAGCGCCAGGGGCAAAGGCTGACTTGAACCAGGTTGCGGCGCGGACGATGCGGATTCCGAGGTAAAGACGCTGATCGTCTGGGGCTTTCCGCGGTCAAAGACGGCGAAATCGTCTTTCGAAAGATTTTCCACCGGGCCCAGGCTGTCGCGAACGATAACGCCAATCTGAACCAAGTGCGTCGTTACGTGAATCGGCGGCGCCTGTGGCGTGTTCTGCGAGACCAACTCGATGGGCGCCAGCAATAACAGGAGTGCTGCCGCCGTGCGGCCGTTCATAAATCTAGCCGAGCGCCCCATAATTGGTCCCTTGCCGAGTCACACGATCGAAGCAACTAAGTTATCAATTCACGTCGCTCAACGGAATAATCAAGCTGCCGATGGCGGCGCTCCCGGGATCTTGAACCAAGATACGCAGCGTGGTCACGCCCGCTTGGGTTTGTAGAGACTTACGAAAGTTGATGCCCGATTGCAGGACGGCGGCATATTGTTTTTCGGTGAACCGGAGAGCGATGCGATTGGCGGATTCGCGGACGACTTTCCCCGTCTGATCCTGTTCGAGGACGGTGATATCCAGGACACCTGTGCGCGTTTCGCCTTGCTTCGCGAGTTGAAGATCATGAATGTTGATCGATCCAAGCAGAAGTAGGGAATTCGGCGCGGGCTGATTCACCCGATCGACCTTGATCTGCAGCGGAATCGCAGAAGCGTCCAGCGGGCTCCGGATGGCCGCGACCAAACTATTGTGCAGTTCGTCCTTCGTCGCAGGCGCGTCCTTCAGGGCGAAATAGCCTTTGGGATAGCGGACGTCTAGCCCAGGGCGCTTGACCTTCACTTTGAGTTCATGAAACTTTCCGTCCAGCGAATCGGAATCGATGTAAAAGCCCAGCGTGTACGTGACTGCGGAATCCTCGACCGCGTCGCGAATGGCCCCAGTGAGGTCATTGGTGTTGACGAACGCGCGCCCTCCGGTTTCTTCGGCCATTTTCTGCATCGCATCGACACCAATGGGATCATCAGTCTCCGCCGGAGTGGCATTCATCCCCAGCGCGCCCCGCACGTATGCATCGCCAACGTTGCTGCCGGCTTCCGGCGAAACCGTCGGCGAGCGAGGAAGCAGCCCCCGCGCGTCCACGGGATAAGCAGAAATATTCGCGCGGCCCAGGACGCGGGCGATCGCTTCTCCCGAAAACGGAAGATTGGCCGTCAGCCACAGCAAATTCTTTCGTCCCGCAATGTCGGCGACGTGGTTGGCAATCGCGCTCAGCGCGGCCATGGTGGCTTGCGCGCGCGCCACATTATTTAGCGCCGCCAGCGTCTGCATGTCCGCATCGATATGCTCGTTAAAGTCGCGCCCCTGAGGAGTGTGGACCGACCCCGGCTCAGCCTCTTCTCGTTGCGTCTTTGATGTCGCGTCGTATTTGCTCACCACGGCCATGAGCTGGTCGCGATCGCAGGCAAAGTCGCAGAGCACATGCAGCGAATCCGTGAGGCCATAGATGGCGATGCGGTCGCCCGGATCCAATTGCTTGAGGAAGTCCATCAGGTGCTGCTTCGCATTCGCGAGCGCGTGATCCTCGAGCCAATAAGGTGTTGTCTCGTAAGGCTGCGGCGTCGAGCCAGAGAGCGTGTTGAGATTGTCGAGCAGAACAATCGTGACGCTCCTGGGCTTGTTCGATCCGTGCTGCGGCAAATCGGAGAACGTGTTTGGCGGCAGCGGTTGCGCAGGCGGCGCGAGCGGGGGCGCCGAGGCACCGGATTCCAGCGAGAAAACACTAATTTTCTGCGCCTTCCCACGATCAAAGACAGAGAAATCATCCTTCGTCAAACCCGCAACCGGCCCGTTCTTACCCCGAACGATGATGCCGATCTGAACGAGCTGAGTTGAGACATGAATCTGTGGAGTCTGAGGTGACTCTTGCGATGACAGAGCCAGCGGCACAAGCAGCAGTGCAAGCACAAGGGGGGCGTGGACGTCTAACAGCCGAATAAACGGTCTAGCCGACGGTCCCATACGCGACCTGCTCGCGACAAGATTATCACTTATTTCAGATGCGCCGGGAGAAACCGGACGAGGCCAGAGCTCGGAAGAAAGCGGGCATCAACCCAACGGAAGGCCGCACAAACATCGCATCTCCTGCCGGCTACGTTGTGTGATGATCGGAACTTAAATGAGTATCGTTGAAGCGAGTGGGATACTTCAGACCGAAGCCGAGCATGCGGTCGAAAGCGATGTGAGCGATCCAAATCAGGGAAATGGAAAAAATAGGGAGGCGGTTGGACTCGCAGGCGTAACCTGCCAGTGCGAGCGGCCCTAAATAAGTGTGGACGGCGTTATAAGCAACGGCTCCGATCCGGATATTGGCGAGGTAGCCAAGCAGGGAGAGATCGGGCACGAAAAAGAGCAGCGCGAAGAGGAGCCAGCTTGCGTGGCTCCACTGGTAGACAAAGAGGCAGCCGAGAAAAACGCCGGCGCCTTCAAGATGCAAGAGTATTCGAGGGTTCATAGGACTGGCGTCTTTTCACTTTTTAGTTTGGAAGCGGAACTCATTGCGCGGGCTATAGATTGAGATGAGGAAGCGCGCGTTTCAGCTCTTTTTTCTCGGAACCTTCGCGCCTCTTTTCCGCGCTTCGGACAACCCAATGGCGATGGCTTGCTTGCGGGTCTTCACCACTCCGCCTTTGCCGCCTTTGCCGCCTTTTCCTGATCGAAGTTTGCCCTGCTTCTCTCGAACCAATGCCCTCTTAACACTTGCGCTTGCCGCTTTGCCGTATTTTGCCATTTGAGTTCCCTCCTCCATCCCGCTAACCGAGATTACTCCAAACGGGGTGAGCAGGCGATGGCAGGGCTTACTACAATGGGAATTGAGCCGGAAAAAGGTTGCCGAATTGATGTGCCGAGCATAAGGAATCTCTCGACAGATTGCCGCTTTCAAAGCTAAAGATAGAGTTTACAATCGCAAGACCAATCTGGAGAACCTCGCGAGCCGACGGAGAATCGCTACCACCATGTCCACACTGTCCGAGCTCGAATTCCTGCTGGTGTCCAACGATTACGCAACCCTGACCGCGGTTTCCGGCGGCGTGAAAAAATACCAGGCCAAGCTGGGGCTGGTGCCGGCAGCGGAAGCGGCGCGCGAGTACCTGGAACGCAAAAAAATCGACGGTATTTTTGTGGATATGCAGCTCGCCGGCGCGTTGCCGTTGATCGAGGCGGTTCGCAAAGGGGCCTCGAACGCAAAGGCCGCAATTTTCGCTTGTGTCCAGTCCGCACGGGAGACCACGTCCGCGCTCACCGCCGGAGCAAACTTTGTGCTGCGCGCGCCGCTGAGCGTGGAAGCCGTCGCGCTTCATATCACCATCGCAAAAGATATTATGCTGCAAGAGCGGCGGCGGTATTTTCGTCATCCCGGAAATTTTGCAGTCACATTGAAGGACGGCCAGACAGAGCAGCAGGGGCGAATCACGAACCTAAGCGAGGGAGGAATGGCGATTCGCGGCGTGAAGAATTTGAAGCGCACCGCCTCCATCGAGTTCTGGTTCGATCTTGATTTCGCCGTCGAGATTAGCGGGAAAGGCCTGGTGGCCTGGACGAACTCGGAAGGCGCGGCTGGAATTTTGTTTCAGACTTTGCATGGAATGGGCCGCGGGCATCTCGGGGCTTGGCTGACGACGCGAGAACAACTGCGGCCTCCGCCCGCGGAGAAGCAGGGGCAGAAATGAAGACAGTGGCCCCAACTGCATCCGGGAGCGGGTCCGTCCAAGCAGCTGAGAGGCATTGCTGAGATTGAAAAACGGAATGAGTTAAGCACGCGTTAGCCCGGAACATTTAGTAAAATTGGAGATTACATCAGAAGAGGGGGCGTATGGGCCGGTAAACTGGTCCAATTCGGTACGCCTCGCCTGTCCGTAGATGCGTTTGCTCGTGGTGCCTAATTCCCTCCCCCGGAAGAATCTTGGGCGAGGCGGAGAGTGTGGAATGACGCGGCCGGTGTGGCTAAAGAAAGCGACGGTGGTGGCGGTCCTAGCCGTGGTGTACTTCCTCGCGGGAAAACTGGGACTGGAGTTGACGTATTCCCATGCGAGCGTCGCGGCAGTGTGGCCTTGCACAGGGATTGCGATTGCGGCTTTATTGGTTTACGGATTTGAGATTTGGCCCGGCATTCTGATTGGTGCGTTTCTGGTGAATTTGACGACAGCCGGGAATGTGGGGACGTCCATAGCGATAGGCGCAGGGAATACGTTGGAAGGTTTGGCGGGCTGGTATCTCATCAACCGCTTCGCGCACGGCAAAGAAGCGTTTGCGCGAGCGCGAGACATTTTTAAGTTTGCCCTGGTGGGGGGGATGGCTGCCTCGACAGTGGGCGCGACGGTTGGAGCGGTGACGCTGGCTTCGGGCGGCTTTGCGGATTGGTCGGAGTTTGGATCGATGTGGGGCACGTGGTGGTTGGGCGATGCGGCGGGAGCGGTGATCGTGACGCCGTTGCTGTTGCTGTGGAAGGAAAACCCGCGCTGGCATTGGAACAAGAAGCAATCGGAGGAACTTGCAGCGCTTTTTGTGGGCCTGATTGGAACCGCATGGATATTGTTCAGCGGGGTTTTCCAGGCGGAGTTGAAGAATTATCCGCTCGAGTATTTGTGCATTCCATTTTTGGTGTGGGCCGCGTTTCGGTTTGGGCCGCGCGAGGTGGCGACGGCTGCGTGTTTGTTGGCAGGATTTGCGGTGTGGGGCACGGGGCATGGATTCGGGGCTTTTGCCCAAGAGTCGCACAACCTATCGCTGCTTCTCTCGCAGGCATTTCTGGGCATTGTGGCGGTTGCGACGATCGCGGTGGCTGCAGAAGTTTCTGAGCACCGGCATTCCGAGGAGCGCGTTAGGAATCTGGCGCTGAACGATCCTTTGACAGGGCTGGCCAATTACCGGCAGGTCGTCGAGGCGCTGGAGACCGAGATCAAGAGATATGGTCGAACGGAGCGGCGTTTTGTCCTTTTGTTGCTGGATTTGGATGGGCTCAAGAAGATTAACGACGCGTTCGGGCATATCGTGGGCAGCCGGGCGTTGTGCAGGCTGGCGGATATGCTGCGGCTGTATTCGCGGGAGATGGATACCGCGGGCCGCTACGGCGGCGACGAGTTTATGCTGATTTTGCCGGAGACGGATGCGGAAGCGGCGCGGCTCGTGGCGCAGCGAATTTCCAAGCGTCTTTCTGAAGATGGAGAAGAGCCGAAGCTGTTCGTGAGCATTGGCACAGCAGTGTATCCGGATGACGGCGAAACTTTGAACGAGATTTTGGGAGCAGCGGACCGCGATTTGTACCGTGAAAAGGGCGTGCCGAAGAGGAGATCGCTGCTGCCGAGTTGAACTTGCTAAAAGATTTGCCAAAAAGCTTCCCAGAACCGCAGGCGCTTACTTTGGAGCTTCCCCGGCAATTCCTCTGATTCACCTCAGACTATTATCGAAAAAATGGTAGGCGAGGTTGGCGGCTTGCGTGTGGATGTCGTCGCGGAGGACGCCGGCGCGATCGAGGCAGAGCTGGGGCTTGGTTTGGTCGCCGAGAGGCAAGCAGGTGTCCAGGAACGTGTAATGGCCTACGTCTTGAATGATGGTGAGCTGCGCGTTGGGAATGTGAGCGGCGAAGAATTTTGCGCTGGTATCGAGCGGGACGATGGTATCGGCGGAGCCGGCGAGAATCTGAACGGGGATGGAAATTTTCGCGAGAGAATCCGGCGAGAACGCTGGACCTAAAGCAGGTGCGATGGCGAAGATGGCGCGGATGCGTGGATCGCGATGTGGCTGGGCGCCTTCGCGGAGCGACGCTTCAAACGCGGGATCGGATTTAGCGAGCGCTGTAACTTTGACTGCGAGGCCGGGAAATTCAGGCGGATCGGTGCAGAGAACATTCGCCTCGGGAGTTTTGCAGAAAGCCATGAGACGGGAAAAGTCGCCGATGCCGCCAGCGCTTTCGATCATGGTGAAGCCGCCGAGAGAAAAACCTGCCGCGCCGATGCGGTTTGGGTCGATGCGCGGGCCGAAGGTGGAATCGGCAAGCATGGCGTTGAGGACGGTGGTCAGATCGTTGGCGCGTTCCCACCAAAGAGTGAAACCCTGGGGAGTGTAGGGCTCGAGCGCGTTGTTTCCGGGATGATTTACAGCGGCGACGATATAGCCATGCGACGCTAACGCCGTGCCGAGCCAGGCCATCATGAGCGCAGAGCCGCCGGTGCCGTGAGAAAGTAGAATCAGGGGAAGTTTTTGTGGGGCGGCGATGACCGGAGCGTCCGGAGCGGCTTTACCCGCCATGGCGAATGGCGCGCTGGGCGGGCCGACCCACTGTTCTTTCTCGACGGTGGCGGGGTCGACGGGATACCAGATGTCGGTGACGAGGGCGTGGGTCTGCGCGCCGCGCCAGTCATAGGGTTCGGGCGGGATAAATTGCCGGTGTATTACACCGACCTTGCCGAAGTGGAACTTTTCCTTGCGAGCTTCGGCGGCGGAAGGCAGAAGGAATGACAGCGTCAGGCATAGAACGGATATGGACGCGAGTTTGCGGTTCATCTCGATGCAAGCCTCATGAAATTTCAGAAGTACTTTAGACGATTTGCGGGGAAAGATGCGAGTTGTTCGAGAAGTGGGTAGTGTCCGAATTTCTGCTGGATGTTCCGGCTCGGCGATTAAGAGACAAAGCCAAGTCTCACGAACGCATGATGTGCGAAAAGCACGAGCTTTTGGCACCTGATCACTCTCAAAAGCGGGAGCAGGGCTCCCGCACTCCAAATTGGGACAGCAGCGGAAGAGGGCTGGGTAGCTGGGGCGGTGGTGGAACCGGCCGGGGAGACGGACTGAGGCCTGTTCCATAGGCTGGTTAACCATAACCGGGCCACCCCCCCGTTTTTTCGTAAACACGGATTCTAAAGGACTTATTTTTTCAGTAAGCCGAATGGAATCAACACTTGCTGGAAGTATTGATTTTAAATGACTTGCTAGGGCCGGTTGCACCAAAATTGTGCAAATCTGCCGCTTGCCTCGTAAACGTTGCAAATAAAAGAATTAGGGCCTAGAGGCGGTCTCCGGAAAACAAAAAAGCCAGCAAGGATCGTGGCGCTACTGCGAGGAAACCCAATGATATACAGAAGCCACTATACGCAGAGAGTATAAGTTTGTCAATAGGAAATTGCGAGCAGAGTTGGAGGACGTTTGGCGATGCCCTTCTTGCCGTGCTTGCAGCGAGGTCTGGACCCGCACACGCAAAGACGGCGCATGCGGCAGCCGGCATGCGGCTAGGTGGTTTGGGTTCAGGCACGCCCTGCGTGGCTGAATTCTACTGAAGCGTCCTCATTGTGCCATGCCCTCAATGATCCATTTCCGGGCCTTTTCCGCCTCATCCACGCGAAAAATCTTTGCGACGCCGGGAATCACGAAGCTGAAGACTCGAAAGGTGTGCCGGATCCAATCCACATCGGTAACGACGGCGATGCGTTCCCAGCGTAAGAGATGCTCCATTCCGACTTTGAAATCGTCCCACATGGCACCGGCCTCAATTCCGGAAAAGTCGGGATCAATTTGATAATAAAGGCGGACTTTGCCTTTTTTCTTGAGTGCTTCTTCGACAGCAGGAATTAGCACGGTCTCGTAATCACCTTTCGTGACGTATCCCTTGCAAGCGAAGGCAAGAACATTCGTGGGAAATCCCTTAAGTGCTTCAATCATTTCGCCCTCCTATCGCGTGTATAGCCCTTCTCATCAGCGCGTCTCCTTGGGGCGACTCGCCCCGAGAGGCTGCAAGTAGAGTATGTGTCAGCGTGGTTCCAAGACGTGACCAAGATCACAAACATCACTTTACACTCCAGATTAGAAATCATCCCGCGATGCCCACGGATATATGGGCATTGACAGGGCGGCATATCCAGAATAGCGTTCGCGGCTTATGAGAGAAGCGAGTTGGGAGCGATGAAGAACAGACTTTTGGGGACAGCGATTGTTGCTGGGACGTTGGCGATTGTGGTGTCGCTGGTGGTGGGCGCACACGCAACAGGGCTGGCGGCGGTTGCGGCGGTGAGTTTGCGGTGGGTGGCGATTGCGTTGATTGCGGCGTATGCGGGGGCGAGGCGGTCGCTGACGGCGTGGATTGTGGTGGGGCTGCTGGCGGGAGCGGAGTTGGGGCACGACTGGCCTGCGGCGGCGGAGAAGGTGCAGTTTTTGGGGACGATTTTTTTGCGGTTGATCAAGGTGATCATTGCGCCGCTGCTTTTTGGGACGCTGGTGGTGGGGATTGCGGGGCATGCGGATTTGAAGAAGGTGGGGCGGCTGGGGATCAAGTCGCTGGTTTATTTTGAGATTGTTTCGGTAATCACGCTGGTGATTGGGTTTGCGGCGATTGATATCAGCCGGGCGGGCGAGGGCGTGCATCTTCCTCCGGCGGCGGGCGGCGCGTCGCTGAATGCGGCGCCGCATACGGCAGCGCAGATTATTACCGATATTTTTCCTGAAAATATTGCGAAGTCGGTGGCCGAGGGGCAAGTGTTGCAGGTTGTGGTGTTCAGCGTGTTGTTTGCGATGGCGCTGGCGCTGGTGCCGGAGGCGAAACGGCGGCCGATGCTCGCGTTTGCCGAGAGCCTTTCGGAGACGATGTTCAAGTTCACGAATTTGGTGATGTACGCGGCCCCGATCGGCGTGTTCGGGGCGATTGCGTACACGGTGGGACATTTGGGATTGGGAGTGCTTTTGCCGCTGGTGAAATTGCTGGCGACGATGTACGTGGCGCTGCTCATTTTTATTTTTGGCGTGCTCTTGCCGATTGCGCTAATGGTGAAAACACCGTTGAAAGAGTTCGTGCGGGCGGTGACGGAGCCGGTGACGATTGCGTTTGCTACGGCCAGTTCGGAAGCGGCGTTGCCCATCGCGATGGAAGAGATGGAAGCGTTTGGAGTGCGGCGAGAAACTGTGGCGTTTGTGTTGCCGACGGGGTACAGCTTCAATTTGGGCGGGTCGAGTTTGTATCAGGCGCTGGCGCTAGTGTTTATCGCGCAGGCGGCGGGGATGCAACTGACGATTGGGCAGCAGGTCGTGATGATGCTGACTTTGTTGATCAGCAGCAAAGGAACGGCGGGCGTGGCGCGAGCCTCGCTGGTGATCGTGCTGGCAGCGGCCGCGCAGTTTCACTTGCCTACGGAGCCACTGTTTTTGCTGTTTGGGATTGACCAGTTGATGGACATGGGGCGGACCGCGGTGAATGTGCTGGGAAATTGCCTGGCGTGCGTGGTGGTGGCGCGGTGGGAGGGCGAGTTTCGAAGTGAACCAGCGCCTGCTGAAATAATTCCCGCGTAAGAATTAGCCGCGCTGCCGCGCCATCGGCGGCGCGATCATTCCTTCAAAAAAGAAATTGGCTGCGGCGCGAATTCCGGAACCAGATACAGGGACATTGGTATGGGTTGCGCGAATTTTCGTTTGAGATACCAACAGGGTGGATCGCCGGCGTGGGGGAACAGGGAGTGTACGCAGACGGCGGTTTGCCGGGGCTGAAGCTGGTCGAGGGTGTATTCGGTTTTGCCGCCTTTTTCTCCGATGGCGAGGACGCGAAGCGCGGTGACGGTTTCGAAGGGATCGGTGGGCTTCGGGTGCAGCAGGCGTACGCGGACGGAGAGGTAATCTCCGGCATAAAGGAGCGCTACCGCTAGAACGAGCGCGATTAGAACGCGTTGTGCGAGTGTGCGGAGTGGGGGCAAGCGAACGCCACCTCGAGACCCGCTCAGTAGACAACACCGGCGGGGTGTTCGTCACGCAATTTTGTGCAAACCGCTATGGCTTTTCCTTGGGAATTTCGATGGGCTGACCAATTTTGATGGTCGAGCCGAAGCGCTTGTAATTTTCGTAGCGCACGGTCATGCGGATGCGAACGTCGCCGCTGCTGAAGTGCAGGGTGTCCTCGGAGTGTGTGTAAGTCGGGAACCAAAAGTGGCCTTCGATGTTTTCGCGGAACGTCTCGAAGCGCGGGAAGACGTTCTCCTGGCCGTGTTTTTTGATGTCGGGAACGGCCTTGCCGTCAGTTTTGACGATGGCTAGATCTTTCTGGTCGACCCAGATACGGCCCTGGAAATAGCGCTGATTTTTCTCAATGGTTTTGGGGCCGACATCGAAAACGTAGGTATTGAGATCGTCGAGCTGCTGCTGGCCGATGTACTTGACGTCATATTTGGGGAGCTCGTCGGTGGTGAGCACGAACGGCTGGACGTGCTCGAGGTCGTCGAAATCCTGCTGCGACATGCTAATGCGCTGGAGGGTCGGCGCGGGCGCGTCAGTGACGTGCTCGTAGCGCTTGCCTTCGGGAGTGAAGAGAATGTCGCTGGTCATGCGATATTCGCCGTCGGGCTGTCCACTGTAGTCGTCGATGGTTTGAATGACGAAGGTTTGTGTGTAGGTGTAGTTATCGCGTTCTTTGCGGAACTCGGCTTCGCGCTCGGCGAATTTTTGAATAATTTGCTCAGGAGGGATTTTGGGGGCGGCCGTCGAAAGAGGAGATTCGGTGATGGTCTGGTGAGGAGCGGCTGCGGGCATGGAGCTTGGCCGGGGCTGAGGCGTAGGAGGAACGTAAGAGGGAGGCGGCGGCAGCGGGCCAGTTTGTTGGGCGGCGAGCGGGAACGCCAAGAATAAAAGTGCAAGAATGGTTTTAGGCATTCGAGTAGCTTGCGCGGTGAATTCTTGGAGCGGCGCTTTGAGGCTGAGTTGCATTGCAGGCGAATTCCTTTCCAGCGATCCAATCTCTAGCGGGCTAAAGAGTTAGGAGCTTCAGGATAGCGCCGGGGTTGCTTCGCGTCCAGCGCGGAGAGCGATAAATTGATTGACCTCAGCCTGCGGCGAACGTATCATCCGCGCAATTCCAGGCAAAATTTGCGAGGGGGATTCACCATGTTAAAGCGCGCGTGTCTCGTGTTACTAGGGTCAGTAGTAGCGTTGCTCGGCGTTCCGCAGCTCATTCGAGCACAACAGCCACAGATGCAGCCGGATGCTTACAACCAACTCGAATTTCGTTATATCGGGCCGGTCGGAAATCGCACGACCGCGGTTGCTGGAGTGCCGGGAAGCCCGTATCTCTATTACGTCGGAACGGCTTCGGGCGGAATTTTCAAGACTACGGACGGTGGCATTCACTGGGACCCGATTTTTGACAAAGAGCCAGTTTCTTCGATTGGGTCACTGGCGATTGCGGCCACGGACGCGAACATCATTTGGGCAGGGACGGGCGAGTCGTATATCCGCAGCCACATCTCTGTTGGCGATGGAATCTGGAAGTCGATGGACGCGGGAAAGACGTGGACGCACATGGGCCTGGACAAGACAGGACGAATCAGCAACGTGATTATTGATCCGCGCAATCCGGAGATCGTGCTGGCGTGCGCGTTGGGGCATGGGTATGGGGCGCAGCCGGAGCGCGGGGTTTTTCGGACGACGGACGGCGGCAAGAATTGGGAGAAAACGCTGTTTGTCGACGAGAACACGGGCTGCTCCGATATGGGGATGGACCCGAACAACTCGCGCGTTTTGTTTGCGGGCATGTGGCAGATGGAAATTCATACGTGGGGCCGCTCGAGTGGCGGACCCGGGAGCGGCTTATTTAAATCGACCGACGGCGGCGTGACTTGGAAGAGGTTGGAGGGGCATGGATTGCCCCATTCGCCGGTGGGAAGGATTGCGGTGCGCGTGGCCCAACGCGATTCGAACCGCGTATACGCGATGATCGAAACGGGCGACGGCGTTCCCTGGGAAGGCCATCCGGGACAGAGCGGAGCGCTCTGGCGCTCCGACGATGGAGGCGAGAACTGGCAGATGGTGAACTCCGATCGGCAGGTTCGGGGGCGGACGCACTATTACACGCGAGAAGAAATCTCGCCGGACAACGAGGACGAAGTGTATTTCTTCACGTCGGCGTTTTCACGAACACTCGACGGCGGGCACACGCTCACGGCGATGCCTTCCAGCCCGGGCGGCGACAATCATGAAATGTGGATTGACCCGACGAATGGCGACAGGATGGCAGTCGTGAACGACCAGGGCGTGAGTATTTCGGTGAATCGGGGGCACTCTTGGGACCACATTCAGCTTCCGATTGCGCAGATTTATCACGTGACGGTGGACGATCAGATTCCTTACTACGTTTATGGCAACCGGCAAGACGGCTCGTCGTATCGAGGGCCGAGTAATAGTTTGCAGTTTGGCGGATTCGGGGGTGGAGGGATTTCGCGCAGCCAGTGGCACCCAATTGCCGGCGGCGAAAGCGGGTTTGCGATTCCCGATCCCGTCGATAACAACATCATTTGGTCGAGCGGAACGGGGGCGGGGAGCGTGAGCGGAGCGGTGGAGCGTTTTGACGAGCGGAATCGGCAGTGGCGCGAGGTCGAGGTTTGGCCTGTGGACGTTTCCGGAGCGACGGCGGCGGAAGTGAAGTACCGCTTCAATTGGGAATTTCCGATTGCGATTTCGCCGCACGACCACAACAAAGTTTACGTAGGAAGCCAGTTTGTGCACGAAACGACCGACGGCGGAGATAGCTGGCACGTGATCAGTCCGGACTTGACGAGGGACGACAAGAGCCGCATGGGGAGTTCGGGCGGGCTCACACCGGACAATATTGGCGTGGAATATGCGGGCGTGGTCTTTGCGATCGCGGAATCGCCGAAGGAGGCGGGCGTGATTTGGGCGGGAACCAACGATGGATTAGTTCAAATTACTCGCGACGGCGGGAAGATCTGGACGAATGTCACAAAGAACATTCCGAACATGCTCGACTGGGGCACGGTGAGCAACATCGAGGCCTCGCGCTATGACGCGGGCACGGCGTACATCACGGTCGATGGGCATCAGGTGAATAATCGCGATCCGTTTGTTTATAAGACGACGGACTTCGGCAAAACGTGGACGGAGATCACCAACGGAATTCCGCACAGCATGTTGAGCTACGCGCATTGCGTGCGGGAAGATCCCGTGCGCAAAGGGCTGCTTTATTTGGGGACGGAAAACGCGCTCTACGTTTCGTTTGACGACGGGAAGAATTGGCAGCCGCTGCAAAGCGGGCTTCCGCATGCGCCGGTGTACTGGATTACAGTGCAAGAGCGCTTCCACGATTTGAATCTCGCAACATACGGGCGCGGATTCTGGATTTTGGATGATGTGACGCCACTCGAACAGATGACGCCCGAGATTCTCGCGTCCAACGCTCATCTCTTTGCCCCGCGCGACGCTTACCGATTCCGACCGATGGAACAGCCTGCGAGCGTTTCCGCTGACCCCACCGCGGGACACAATCCGCCGTTCGGAGCTTCCCTCAATTTTTATCTGAAATCAAAACTGGGCGAGAAAGAACATGCAAAGCTTACGATCGCCGATGCGAGCGGAAAAACCGTGCGCGAAATCGAATGCCGTGCGGCGCGAGCTGAGGGCGGCCGCCGCGGAGGTCCTGGAGGGGGAGGAGGATTTGGGCGTAGAGAGGCTGCGGCCTGCGAAGTGAAGCCGGGAATCAACCGATACTGGTGGGATTTACGAGGAGAGGAGGCTACGGAGGTCAAGTTGAGAACGCCTCCGACGTATTCGCCGGACCTGCCGCTGGGTCCGGAAGGCTGGCGGGAGGCTCCTGCCGTGGATCGCATTTCCGTTCTAGAGCCGCCGGGGACATATACGGTGACGCTGACAGTTGGCGACGCCAAGAGCAGCCAGAAGCTCAACGTGCTGAAGGATCCACATTCGACCGGCAACGACAGCGATATCCAAGCGCAATTGAAACTGGTCTCGGAGCTTCGAGACGAAATGAATTCGCTGGCGGATAGAGTGGATCAAATCGAATCAATTCGCGCGCAGCTCGCCGATCTCGAAAAGCAATTGGGAAAGGATGAGGGTTCGAAGGCGATTCGGAAGAGCGCCGATGAGCTTGCGGAAAAGCTGACGGGCGCGGAAGGAAAAGTCGTGCAGCTCGAGGCTACGGGTAGAGGCCAGGACGACGTGCGCTACACGCCGATGCTACTGCAGAAAATCAGCTATTTGGCGGATGAGGTTGGCGCCTCAGCTGATTTTCCGCCGACGACGCAGCAAGTCGCCGTACAGCAGGAGTTGAAGCAGCAGGGCGATGAATCGCTGAGGGAAATGGAAGACGTGGTGGCGAAGGATGTGGGCGCATTCAACACCATGCTTCGCGATAAGAATATCGGGAACATCGTCGTCAAAGCGCCCTGAGCGGGAAACAAAGTCGAGGAAGAACCAAAACAAACTAAGCGGAGTGCACGACCCGAACTCGTTACCTATGTAGCCGGTACGTTCTGTTACCCATGTCTCCGGGTCGGACCCGCAAGTGGGTGGCGCGCCCGGAGAGATTTGAACTCCCGACCCTCTGGTTCGAAGGTTCAGGGTCTCAAATCCTAAGTGCCTTATCGTCCGTTGCATACGGGCGAGGCTGCTCTAAAATCTGCCATTTTCAAAATCTAGTTGGGCTACAAGGGGCTACAAAAATGAGCAGAGCTTATATTTATGAGTTATTCGACCCGCGACAACCCGAGAGCCCCCGCGTCGTTGGGAAAACAATTCAGTCACTGCGAGCCAGATTGGCTGGTTACATTAACGGGGCAAAGCGCTTTCGGTCGAAGGGGCACCCTCTTATTCCATCAGCAAGGTGGGTTCTACATCTGGTTGACAAGGGCGTACTGCCTGAAATCAGAATGATTGAACAATGTCCATTTGCGGAGTGGAAGAATAGAGAGCGGCATTGGATTGCAATCTACCGCGCCAGAGGATACCTGCTACTCAACGTTCATCCAGGAGGAAACGGAACGTCTTTACCGGGCGCGCAGAGCAAAAAGTGCCCGCTCTGTAGCTATAGAAAATGGTGGCTACCAAACATCGGTCTATACTGCCCGGCTGGGTGTGAGCCAACCATAGAGACGCTTCGCGCCCGACAACTGCGGCAGCGTTGCAGCCCACATCTCGGCCAACTGGAACAAACGGAACACTGACGATTTTACTTGCTGATTCCCTTCCCCTTCGCCTATCCATCCTTTTCCGCTCGCCCCTAGAACTGGTCGCCCACGCAAGAAAGTCGATGCGAAAAAGATTTTGGTTCTTCGCGCTCAGGGTTTGTCTTGGCGGACGATCTCCAAGTGATTGCATTTTGTGGGGGACCGGAACGGCGTTTCGTGCGGCTGAGGGGCATTCCAAAGGTGTTTCTAAATAGACTGGAAGCCAGTCGGCGAGATAATGGCTCGCATGCGGCACAGCCTCTACAGGTACTTCAGTGAGCGCAAGTGGGCAGACGAGTTCCTTGACGGAGAAATGCGCTTTCGATCCCTGGCCTACTTTCGCGACTATGAAAACGAAAGCGAAGATAGGAAAGTCAGGAAAGATGACAAGGAGGGCAATCTAGTTTTTGGCCCTCCACAGGGGCTGCTCATAAACAATCAAACCCAGGGGACCTCTCGCATCCTCCCCGGTTTCCGAATGGAATCAAGAACCAAACAGGGCGAAATATTTGTGCTCTGCGCGAGCAGGTATCTCTCCGAGGACCTTCGTGATCGATTCGGTGCAGTCGTGTGCGTCGAAATTCTGAAGATTGCAGCGTTTTGCAGGCGGATTCAACAAGCTCTCCCTCAGAATGCAACATTTTTTGCTGGAAAGGTCATTTACTACGACCCAAGCCAGGGGCCTGAGGAGCGTTGGGCGCTCCCTGATTTAATCGCGAGGTCGAAGTTCAAGTCTTACGAGTGGCAGGGTGAATACAGATTTCTCTTTTCTCTCACAGATGCGCTCGCATTTGAAAATGCAACTTATCGACTGATTCGAGGCGACCTTAAGGAAGCTCCGAAACCCGAAGAACATCTAGACTTCCATGTGCATGCGAAAAACATACGCGACATCTGCCGACTCCACGAGTTCTAGTCTTTCTGCCATCATGGTCGTGAGGTGGTATGGCAAATGAGCCCCTCGGACCTTCCTTGGTGGGGATGGATTCTGTGCGCTGCGGGCGCGGCGCTTGCAGCCAAACTCGTCTTTGGGTATGCCCGGAATAGTTTGTTCGTATATCGCGATGAAAAAGCGAGTGGGCGGGCGTACGTCGTTGGTTGGGTTGTGTCCGTCGTGGCGGGTATCCTCGGCCTCGTCGGTTTGGTTCGGCTCATAAAGTGGATTTGGGAAAGTTGAGCGTTGCAGGACCGCGCAGCTCATGGAGCGGGGAAAGAATGAGGCATCCAAAGCGGCATAGTTGTTACGCTTGTCGCCATACCGGATATTGTTGACAGTCCCGGATCGTGATCCAAGCGTTCGGATTGTTCACAACGGACAATCGTTTTTGAAAGCCCGTCAGAGTGTTGCTCACGCGGAAGAAAAACATCACACCTCGCGCGACGAAGATAAACGTCCTGTCGTGGTGTTTCTGATTCTCCGCCGGCGGGAAGAAACTGATCCGATTGACAAGGTCGGAGCACACAATCACTTGGAGCGATACGTTTTGCGGCATCGGCGTTTCCCCGAGCAAGTATTTCCTAATCTGCTCGTTGTACTTCGGACCCAGGTCAATTTTGACCTTGTCGCCGTTTGCCTGTCCCCATGTGTGCACGGAAGCTCGCCAGAAAACGCTGGTAGCGAAATAGGCGAGCTTCTCGCGGTCGATCGAAGGAGTGTCGGCCGCCGAATAGGTATCCCAATTCTCGTGCTTCAAGGTCGGTGGGACTGCCTTTAGGGTTTCAAGAAGCGGGAAATCCAAGTTCTGTTTAGCGACGACCTGCATGACATAGCCTTCGCCGTTCACATTGAATCGATGTTCACAGTCCCCGCAAAATACATAATCAGTGATCTGATACGACGAGCGTTTTCCGGCGGCTTTTGTGATGAGAAGCGGGTCCTGATTACCCTTCACTGCGGACCCTCTCGCTTTTTTGTAAAGAGAACGGGGCATAAGATGGCTGTCTTTGAGTTCTTTATGGAGCTTGCATAGCTTGCAGATTCCGGTGGGCATGAGCCCAGTTCTACCTCGCTCCTCATTTTACAAGACTGCCCGCCCCCGCTACTAACCAACACTGTCTACGAGGAAGCAAGTCGAGTCTGCTTGGCAAATGGCCAAAGGACCAGATGTGTATTACGACCAGGATAGGAAAGCATCGGAACGGACTTGCCGCGGCTCCGTCGCAAATGTAAAATCCTTTTCCCTCCTCTACCCAAACCATTCCGAGGGTAGAAAAATGCTCAAATTTGAACCGCGTAAAGTTAGTTGGGTGCAGTATTTCCACGACCAGGCCGTGGACAGCCGCCAATACGTCAAAAAGGTTTCCGACCAAATCCCTGTTGAGATCCGAGACGCCTTGCTTTCGATTGTGAAATGGGCGGAAGAAACCGAGCAGGCGTGCGATTCGTTGTGCGACTCATTTTTCAAACACAATCAGGAAGAGATTCGCTTAAACATGTTTTTGGAGGAGCAGATCAAAGAACTGTTTGCCGCCATTCGAGCAACTAAGCACGCGGACTCGATTCGTGCTTTGAGGGAGGCAGCCCGTGATAGTGGCAACCGTATTCGAGCGTGGAAGTACGAAGCCGAGCAGAAATGATTGCGAGAGCAAGTTGTAACGATTCTTCCTCCGTCACTGCCCGCTGTTCCGCGTGTCCGTGAATAGCTTGTCCGACAGCAGAGCAGCTCGGCGAATCATTTGACCTTAGTTGCCGGAATGATAGACTCCGTTCACTCTAGTTTCATGCGAGGTTATATGAGCGAATCTGAAATGCTCCCCGCTTCGCCCCCTCATGATGACGACTACCGAAAACGCGAAATGGATTTGCGTGAGCGAGAGCTTGCGGCACGTGAACGTGAGATAACAGCAAAAGAAACAGAAATCAATAAGTCTCCGTGGCTGAATCCACTGGTGATTGGGTTATTCGTGGCGGCCATAGGATTTGCAGGGAACGCAGTGGTGACCCTGTTGAATAATCAAAATTCAGAGAGAGTGGAGCGATACCGAACGCGGTCCAATTTGGTTATTGATTCAATAAAGACTGACCAACAGAAAGCCTGCGACAATCTACTTTTCCTACTGGACCTCAAGCTTCTCGACGACAAGGAGAGTGCTATCAACGAAGTTTGCCGAATCCATCCGCAACGAGCCCCTTCGCTCGGTTGGAGCAACTCCGTCAACGCTCCGATTCCCCCAAACGTTAAGGAGGGTGCGCCGATCGGCACAAAATATCAGTCCAAGTACGGAAAGGGCGATCTAGAGTGCGTCAACGAAACGGTCAAGGTTTCCGCAACAGAATGGGAGGAGCGAACTTCTTCATCAGACAGTCCTGCGGGCTGTAAGGCTGATGCTGTCATTTTCGCATATACCGAGCGAGAGTCGAACGACCCTCAATATTTTTTGCTTTATGACAAAGGTCGGAATCTGTTTTCGCGCCTTCCCAATATCGCGGTCGGTGAAACTGGCCTCACCGACTGGCGGTTAGCTTCAAATCAAACATGGAACGTGGGGCGCACGGTCACTAGGGTAAAGTGACCCAAGCGCGTTCATCCACTTCTCTGAACGAATCAATCTGCCAGATCAATCCTACCGCTTATCCCATTTCTCCATAAAGAGTTTTACCGTCGCTGGTCCGTGCCCTGCAAAATGATTATTCGCGTACGCGAAAAGCTTCACGATTTTCTTGGTGTTGACCATCTGCTTGAGGACCTCAACCCAATTCTTCAAATCGCTCTTCCGGTCGATAATCACTTTGTCCCAGATCTTCGTCTCCGCCTCGATTCCTTTCCGGTCCCCGAGCCAGCGCACGTAGGTCCAGTCGGTCGTCGCGAGGTCAATCTCCTGTTTCATTTCCCACGGCCTGGGCACCCACGATTGATCGATCAACGCCATTGCGACATTGTTTTCTCTCAGAACATCGACGTATTTTTGGTCAATCCAATACTTATTCCGAATCTCGACCGCAAACATGTAGCCCTTGGGAAGTTTCTTTAGAAACGGTTTCAGTCGCGCCAAGAATTCCGCACCGGATTTGAAAGCCGACTTGTTGAAATAGCCGAACTGGAAAAGCAACGGGCCGAGTTTGTCGCTGAGCAAATCCATCGTTTTCAAGAAGTGGCTGAGATCGTCTTCGCAATCCACCAGCACCTTCTCGTGAGTAATAATTTGGGGAATTTTCGCGGCGAAGATAAAACCGAGCGGAGTTCTTAAGTTCCAGCCCTCAACTGTTGAGACCGATGGGGTCCGGTAAAATGTGTTGTCCAGTTCGACCGTATTGAATTGCGTGGCGTAGTAGCTGAGGAAGTCAGTAGGCTTCATGCCAGCCGGGTAGAAACTGCCTGCCCATCCGGCAGCAGTAAATGCGGAAGTGCCAAGAAGGATGTCGGCCATCGCGGGATTCTACACCGGCTGCGCCCACCGTTCGCAACCCTACAATGCTAGAGAAACGCCCCCTAACGCGGCCGTAAGCTAAAGCAATTGTTTCCGCTTATTCCTCTCGTTCCTACCCGCGTGATCGACGATTTTAGTTTTTGACGGTCATCGTTTCTGAATCCACGGCTTTCTTTCCGGTAACGCCCTCCAACCCGGCAAGCACTCCACGATAGTCATTCTTGTCGCACTGGATGGCGAATCCGCCTTTCGTGTCGCCCGTTGCCCATGTCAAGCCGACGAAATGTTTCTTTGACTTCGTGAGCGCCATCAACGCACCGATGCCCAAAGAAACGACCGCGAGGCCGATTGCTGCACCAATACGCCGATGAACGTCCTGGCCGTAGCTGATCTCTTGGATCGTCGAAGGCACGAGGGTCATCACAACTGTTTTGCCATCCACGATCCTGATTTCGTTGGATTCGATATACAACTTTAACTTGGCTCCGGTTTTGAGACCGGACAGCGACCCGCCGTCGTACATCACCTTGTAACCGCCATCATCTTTTGCGGACGCCAGTGGAATCTCCATGATGGCGAAGCACAGGATTAGGGCAATGACTTTCGAGCGCATGTTTTCCTCTTTTCGGTAAGGTTGTCTCGGGCCTGTCGACACATTGAGGTACGGCTTCGTTTGGCGTCCATAGCCCACGCGGGCACTTTGCGCTTAGTAGTTACCTGAATTTTGAATTTGTGTATAAGGAATGTGCGGGCGTTCAAGGAAGTATTCGATAGGGAGCGAAAGCGTCTTTAGGCTTGTACCCTCTACATTTGTAATTCGGAAACAAACAGATGTTCAGCATCTTTCGCCCGACGAGCGTTGCGAAATGGATGGTCTTCGCGTGACGGCAGCGGCACGGTTGGATTCGCGGCATCGCGAAAGGATACCCGGTCACCTCAACTCCATCGGAACCTCTCAGGTGACCACCCCGGCTCTCTTTGAAATGGCGGTCTTGGCTACCCGAATTCCTGCTTCGATCTCTCGCTCTAAATCCAGATGCGGAACTGTTGAGGATGACGCTGCCTCATATAACCTCAACGCGTCGTCAGGACGATCCAACCGGGTGAGCAAGATTCGAGCGGCACCAAGTTGTGCCAGTAGTCCCTCCCGCTCGGCAGGATGGGCGGAAGCAAGTTTCTTGTACTCGCTCAATGCGTGTTTATAATCGCTTCGCCGTTCTGGCACGCGGCATAGTTCCAGCCAGACGGCGGGAGGCATCTGGTCCCCGCCCATGTTGAGGAACTCCTCATAATCCAGCCAAGCCGCTTCGTACATCCTCGCTTCGACATTTAGCGCGCAGAGTTTGCTTGCAACTTCGCGACAGGCAGGAATTTCGTTTCGTCGCCAATGAATTGCCCGAAGCATGTTCCAAGCACCGAGCGAGTCTGGCTCTTCTACCAGGTACTCGTTGAGGACCACGGCTGCCTCATCTAGCTTGCCATTTTCAATTAGGTCGCCCGCTTGAGTGAGTGCGAGATCGGTCGTCCACGTGATCTTTTCCTCGATTGCCTTGTTTGCTTTGCGTTCTAAACCTGAGTAGCGCAGGGCCACAGCAGCAAGAGCGCCAAAGATGAACCCGCCGACATGCGCCCAATGTGCCACACCG
Organism: Candidatus Acidiferrum sp.; assembly: GCA_049792735.1. Lineage (GTDB taxonomy): Bacteria > Acidobacteriota > Terriglobia > Acidiferrales > UBA7541 > Acidiferrum. Next base: position 19,791 of record JBARBE010000140.1, on the reverse strand, counting down.
TCACTCTGCCCGAACGCCTTTTCGTAATAAATCTCCATCCCCGCCCACACTGGCAATAACCAGTAAGCTCGCACCCACAGGGGCCAAAAACCCAATAACCCGAAGTCAAAAATCCACACGAGCCTGATCTTCAGTTTAGGAAAGCGGATCAGAAACGCTCCCATCAAACCCGCAATAGCCCCGGAGGCCCCGAACGAGTGTCCCATGCTCATCGGACTGGCCCATGCGTCGAGCTGTGTCGCCGCAATGCCTGCCACAAGATAGAAGACCAAGTACAAAGGACGGCCCCAAACGTCCTCCAAAACGAAGCCGGCCAGCCATAGGAACCACATATTGAAAATCAGATGTAACCATCCGCCGTGAAGGAAAGTGGAACTGATGTATGCAATTAGCTTCGGGTGAGCTGGGATGAAAGCGTAGCGCTCCGTAATGGAAGCAGCCGCAAGCTTGGAATACTCGGTCCCGAGAGAGTCCATTTCCGCCTGCAATTGCTGACGGTCATCCGGCGATTCTATCTGGGTGTCTTCACTCTCATTTGCCTTATCGTTCGGAGTCTGTAGCTCCGCCCAATTGGCTGGGTAATAGCGCTGATAATCAGTGACAAACTGTTGGGCCTTAGGCGGGACCGTCAATTCTGGATGCTGCGCAGCGAACGCCAGAACCTGCACCTTCGCGGACACAAGAGGATCCTCCTGTTCCTCCATGGCCTGGTGAGTACAAAGAAAGACCAGAGTGTTGGCTAGGATCAACCCAATCGTGACCAGCGGCCATCGGCGCGCCTTCATGTTTTCATGCTTGATGGGGAAAAGCATGCGGGCTCTTTTCTTTCATCCACACTCAGATAACGATTGGCCGCGGTTTTAGAATCGCCCCAAGGAATGGAACACTATCTGTTTAATGTTTTTTCTGCTTCGGTCCCTGGATGTCTTTCATTGCAGCGCTAAGCAGCCTACCTCGCGCGTTTATCGCTGCTAAGGCATTGCCAAGATTGTAGCCGAGGCTATTGTAGGCATCCCCGCCTGATTTCGTGCTGTACTCATGCCAATGTTGCGACACGGTGCCGCCACGACTATCAAAAGTGGTTGCATAAAGGGTGCTGGACTCAATTGTGTAAGCCTCATTCTCGGTGGTCTGGGTAGTTGTGGTCGTGGTTACGGTTCCATCGTATGTGTAATTCCATCTGTCTCCGTCATAGTCCGTGACGGTCCCACTGCCTGAAACGGGGGAAGTGCTCGTGCTGGTGGAAGTGTGGGTTACTGGCTCGAAACCGGACAGAGCATGGGCAGAGTCAGAGAGGACTATGAGGTAGCTATTATTCTCTACGCTTTTTTCCTGCGTAAAGAGAATGTCTGGATGCTTCTTTGCATTCTTCTTAACCCACTTCTGAACCCAATTCGGGACGTAATATTCAATTCCGCCACTATGATTCGCCACAGCGAAAGAAACCGTTTTGACGGAACTCTGCTTCATTGATTGAGGTTCCGGTCTTGCGATCGCCTCTTTTGTAGGTTGCACGGCAGCAGGGGGTGTTGCCGACCCTGGATCTAGCTTTGCTGCTCGTATCGCCAGCCAATCAGAGCAACTCAAAGTACTACCTGTTTGGATTGATACGACCTTACTACTCGGACGCGATTTACATGCGCTTGCGGCGTCTGCATTGTTGATGTCGGCGAAGTCCCGGACGTGGATGTTCTCATCCTGAGGGTGTATTTGAGCCGTGGGGTCACCCGCGGCTGGGGTACTTTCTACCTGAGGAGCGGTTTGAGTTTTGGGCGCCGCTTCAACCGTGGCCTTTGCTTGGACGGTTCGGCAAACCTGATAACCAGCGCCTGCCGGAACGATGACTTCATCTGGACCAACAAATTGATTAGACCCGTCAAGAGTCCGGCACTCTGTTTTGCCTGTCTGCTGAGCGCAAACTGGGGCCGTATACAGAGCGGCAATGAGCAAGATCGCTCGGATTCGCATGGATAAGCTCCTCATGTTGAAGTCTTCGCTAGCCGGAGGGTAGCAACCACCAGAGTCACGTCTGTAGAGTACGGCGGTACTTTTCCTTAAGTACTGCGCTCATTAGTAAATGGCTTCATGTGAAGTTGACCCATGATTGTCGAGGCTTCTCGTCGCTTTTTGCCTTGAAAAGAGAAGAATTCTAGTAACTGTTTAATAACTCATACCATTGACCGGAAGAAAGTCCCACCAGAACATGTGAAGAAGAAATGCGGACGATGCAGGCCAATTGGTTGTCGATTTGCCCCTGCCTGCGCACCATTTCGAGTAGTGATGGCGACACGGTTAGAACGTATCCGCATAGATGCCGATGGCGCTCTGGACTTGGCAGACGCGAAGCGTATCGCGGAGATTCGCAAGCAAGCGGACTTGATGCTGACCCATCCAACAACAAAGAGAATCAAGAAGGCAGGAGCATCATGACAAAGCAAACAAAGTGGGCACTGGGTGTCCTCGCGTTCGTTGTTACCGCAACGGTTGCACGTAGGGTTGGCCAATACGAGGTTTTAGACCAAGTTGAAAAGCAAGTTCAACAAGTGGAAGTTGAAATGTCCGTGCGCGCAACCCCTCCTCCAGGCGGCTCGACGTTTGATTCAATGTTCAGCACCCTGGCTCATGATCCTTTGCGAGGTTGCATTTTACATGGCAACGATAATGCCTGCCACGAAGTAGCCCAAAAGTTAGCCGACCGGAGGCCGCAAGCTTCACAGTCAGATCCCGCGCCTGATCCTTTTTGGAGCCAGTTCCCTCCGGCAGACCGGAGGCCGCAATGACAAAGCAAACAAAGTGGCACCTACGCCCAGCTTAACGATTTAAGCCCGTAGCAGTGGCAACCTTCTCCCCGTTTGTTCTCGTTCGGTTACGTAACTTTTTAGCGACTTTCTAGACGGGATTCAATCCCATTTTTGGAGACAGTCCTACAACATTGGAACATCTCGCAGCCTTTTTTCGGCCCTAACACAAAATTGAAAGCCCCCGTTTAGTGTGTCAAACGGGGACAGCAACCAGAGCGGAGGACAAACTTGCGACGGACACTTTGGGTTCTGTTAAGTTTTCTAATTTCAACCGCGGCTTACGGTCAGTCGGCACAACCACCGGCGCTGCCTGCCGGGGCGCCGGAAGCGTGCAACGATGTTGAGACATATAAAGACAATGCTCCTGCGCATTACTACGATTTTGACGTTTGGCAGAATGTAGAGCAATGTGACGCTTGGGCAGAAAAAGATGGCAACCTGAAATTGGTTCACGATAGCTTTAGCGCAATGAAGTCTCTCTACCTCCAAGAGTGGTCAGCCCTCGATGAAGATCTGGGGTACAGCGAAAAGGTACCCGCTGCTTGTAGGGTTTTTCAGGACGACCAAAAAGCATTTAGCGATGCGGTCCTGGCCAGTGATAGAGATAAACTATCGAAGACGGAATCCTTGGAAAAGGCTACACGGGCCCAGGAGAATTTTCGAGCACGATTTAAGTGGAGCTTTAGGGAGCGCGATGAAGCCACAACTGATTCATATGCCTGCGTGAGATGGGCTTTCAGTTCCAACCGAACTGTGATTGCTTACAAGATTGGACGATTCATAAACGAACTCAATCAAGACACTGGCCCACTCCCTATCGACATCGAAGAAGTAGCTCCTATCTGCAAGAACGCATCTTCGGAAGCGGATGCAATTCTGGAATTCGTTGGCCGACACGCAGGCGATACTCGTATTATGCCCTCGGATGTCGAACCATACTACGAACGTGCAACCCCTTTAATGCATTGCGCCGAGCGATTGGCTGAAACTAGCTACAGCAATGTACGTGAGCATCTGCTTTTGGCTGTTGGTGGAATCAACAACCTAATGGTCATAGCAGACAGCAACGATGAGACCAAACTTATCCGCGCCTTGCAGCAATCACAGTCGCAGTCGGGTCCGATTGTTATCAAGGTTCAAAACTCCCACGCCGAGCAGAATTCAAGCCAGGCTCGATGCACGGGAACGGTCTTGAATCTCGGGTCATCCCTTTCAAGCATAAACTGGAGTTGTTACCCTTAGCCTGTGGTGAATTGAAGCTAGCGTTAGGAGAATTACCCCACAACAAGAGGCAGCGTGGCTTTTGCAAGCAGAGTCTGGACAAGCGAGGGTCGTCGAGGCGAGAGTCGCTTGGACGAAGACCACTTTGGCGAAGAGGTCGGCGGGGCGTCCACGGAAGAAATTGATGGAAGATCAAACCCGAGGCCAACCCGCGCAGCCCACTCTTTTCTCGCAGTCACATTTTCAGACAACTTCGAATAGACATCGGTTTGACTGAGTCCAGCATGGCCAAGCCATCCACGAAGAATATCCTCTGCGCATCCCATTTCTCGACACCTTGTTGTCCTATGTCTCCGAAAGCAATGGAAGCCCGCTATCTGGAATTCACGAAGCACAACCCTAAGTGTGCTTTCGTGAAGCATTCCGCCAGACACGTTTTGAAACAGAAAACCGCCGCCGTTGCCGGCAAACTTTTTTAACATTTCATTCAAATTAGGATCTAGGTCCACGGTACGAACGGCCGCGGGTGTTTTCGGAGCTTGTTCTGCGTTGCGCCAGACGCTCGTCCTAACGTGGATTGCGCTGGCCTCGGGGCTCCAACAGGTATGCTTCCCGTCGTCGCCAATGCGCGTCGGCAAGATCTCGCCGATGCGCAAACCACTTCCCGCTAACAGTGCGAAGAACACCCCGTACTTGCTTTGTAGCACGGCTGCCAGTTGCGATGGGGTCACTGTGCTTTGCTTTTGTTTCTGAACCACTGGCAAATCTACAAAATTGAAATTCCAATCTCGCGGGAAGAGCCTGTCGCCGTTCTCATTCACGGGAAAAGCAACGATTGCACGCGCAAAAGCAGCGATCTCGTTGACGCTTTTTGGGGATAGCTTTTTCTCGACCAGTGCCCTGCCGAACTCTTTCAGCGCACCGTTCCCGAAGTCTTTCAAATTGACTTGACCGAGCATGGGCTCGATATGATTTTTCAGAAAGCGGTTGTATGTGGCCAGCGTCGCAGGCTTGGCTGGTCGCCGGTTGCGCGTGGACAAATGTTGGATGTATGCGGAGCCTTGGTCAGAAAAATTCATTTCTTTTCCTTTGGCGCACCAGGGAGCTCGGGCATACGCTTGGCGACCTGCTTCATTTGCTCTAAATAGAGGTCAACCGCGCGTCGAATGTGCTCACTCATGTTGATACCTGGGAACGATTGCTGCAAACCCTTCAATGCTGAAACCTGGCTCGGATTCAAAAACAGCGCTGTCTTCACCCGATTTTCTTCTTTCTTTGGCAAGGTTTTCTCCTAATTCCCTTTTCGACCAACGCCTATAGGATAACATGTCTCCCTCTGTCTGTCAACACGAGGCGAATAATGGCGCTAGGCGTAGAACCCAGCAAGCGCGGCGTGGCGCTAGAGGGACCTGAACACAGGCGCCCGGTCGAGGTGCGCGTCGTGCCTCTTGTTAGAGGGAAACCGAGCGCTACCGGGATAGCAGTTCGGTTTCCAGGCTCATAAGGGATTCGCGAACGTTGTTGTGCGCGTTCTGGACTAGGCGAAGTAGATTGATGCCCTCTGGTTTCTCCCCTGTCTCACGTTCCCATATTGTTTCAAGTAACTGCGCGGTCTCTTTGGCCAGTCCATGCGAGGAGAATTCAATCTGTCTGCAACGACTCAGGAAACGGTCTTCCAATCCTTCGAGAGTGTTGGCCGTAAAAATCCAGATTGTGTTAGGCACAGGAGAAGTAGAGTCGAGTTTAGAAAGCAAAAATAACTGCGCGGCTTTGCTACTTTTATCAAATTCGTCGCAGACGACTATATGAAACCGCTTGTCTGTTGTTGGCACGTAGTGACAGATACGGACAACGTTCTCGATCGTTTCCAGGTTGCAGGTCTGCGAGCCTATGTGGTGCATTTCCCCGCCAATCGTGCCCGCAAGAGCCATTGCCATAGTGCTCTTGCCCGTTCCAGACGCGCCGTAAAAAATCCATGAGCTTGGATAAGGGCTTTCGGCAAACTTCTGCATAATACGCTTGGGTTTGTCGAGCCCTACAAAATCGTTGAGCAATCTGGGACGATATTTTTCAGAAAGCGAGGCCGGGAAATTTAACCCGGCCTGTGCGTTTGCGAATAGGCTCATGCTGCCTCGCTTTCCGCCGCGGCCTTGCGGCCTAGAATGTAGTCAGAGGCTTTCTGTGCTTGCGATGCGGCAGACAAAAGAAGTTTGGAGTCTCCGCGTAGTCTGTTAATCCACGATTGCAGATATGCGGCAGAGTTTTCTATTGTGGATGGCGCTATGCCTGTAACTCCGCAAAGCATGGCAGCGCCCATCTCGGCAATCAATTCCTCTTTCGAGTAGGATTCGCTGCCGAACTCGTTCAAGTTCTCAATGCCGTCGCGGCCAACGCGTGACCGGTGGCCAGTGCTATGCGTTAGCTCATGGAAGAGCGTCGAGTAGTATTCTTCAGAGCCAAGAAAAGAAGACTTGGCAGGCATTCCTATTGTGTCACTAGAGGGCCGATACCACGCACGATCGGACTGCTCGCGTAGTGGCGCGTTCGGCATTTCGGCAACGATTCGCTCGCAAGCTTCGATGTCCGCAACGCGAGCAACAGAAGACAAGCCAAGTTTTTCGGCAATACCCTCTGTCTGCTCCAAGTTAAAGACGCTGTAGTATCGCAGCAAAATAGGCTTAGAAAGCTTCTCTGTGCCGTCTGATTTGCGAATTTTCTTTTCTTCCCCGATGTTCCAGAACGTGACCAGCGAGGATTTTTCTCCCCGCTTAATGTTTCCGCCAAGCTTCGCGGCTTGATTGTAGGTGAGCCAAAACTTCGAGCCATACCCTTGCGAGCCCAACAAAAAGACATTGAGGCCGCGATACTCTTTCTGCGAAATTAGATTGACGGGCAGTTCTGTGCGCCACGGTTTGCGCCACGCGGCACTGCCGTTTTGTAGCTGTTCGATGATTTTAGCTGTGATTATTTCGTAGACGTTCGACATTTTGAGTTTGCCTTTCGTTGAGTTTGCAAAGACTAATTGCAAGCACAGTCTCCTACGTCTCCCTATGTCTGTCAATACAGAAATAAAAGAGAATGCGGCCCTCGCAGGCTTGTTAGGGCAAGGCACGGGCAAGAAATTCACTTTTTAGACTTGGCGGTACGCGGGACAGAAAAGCACTCCTGAAAAATCGCGTTCTCCTCTGCTCGCTACACCACAAAAAATAAATGCGTGCTTGACTCTTAGGAGAGCGCGGGGAGATCAGAAATTCGGGGAGGAGTGTCGGCGGAGATCAGCGCCGATGACAAATCATCAATAACACATTGGCGCTAGGGGGTAAAACCAAAGTGGAGTGTGTGTTGATAATGCAGGGTTTAGTTTTTGGATGTTGGCGTGCTCTTGTAGTTTTTCATCCATAGTACCCCAGTTTTCCCGCAATAATATGATACACACAGAAACTAACGGTCCAGACAATTCCTGTCAACCCTAAAATGGCATAGAGCGTTTTGTGTCCATAAAATCGCACACGTCTTGTGCTAGGTAGACGTATTATCAGCGTGTTAGCGAATGGAATCAAACGTGCAACAAGGCGACAAGATAGGTAGACGTGTATGCGCACGTCTTGCTGTCAACTCTCAAGACGAAAGGAAACACAATGGAATCTTTCAAAACACAAATTGCTGCTCTCACGCCGATTGCTCTCCGCGCACTTGCGCGTTGGCAACGGACCATGCTCTCTCGACGCAACCCCGCAATTGCTCCCACTGTTCGCTCCCTCTCGGATGAACAAATCGCGGAAGGATATTTTCGCGCGGGGTTCGCGGAAATAGAGCGAATACAGGCGGAAACTGCTCGCAGAATCGAACAGGCCCGCTATGCTGAAGCACTTTACGCGGTGACCGTTTCCTCACCCACTATGCCAACTCGTGCCGCGAAGTATTACTACGCTTCCGGCGGAATGGTCTAGACCAATGCCGCGAATCAACCTAGCAGTAGACCTAGATTCCGCTATTGCCGATATTGTCTCGCGTGGTGGTGGAGTTTTTACAGGTGTCCAGCCGGGAGCGACGTGCGGGGAGAGAACTATCTCTCCGCTTGTTTTGTTTCACCCCGCGAACGTTCCGTTAGAAAAGCGGACCACTGGCGCGATTCCAATCGAGCATCTTTCCGTTAATGCCGTGCGCGAAAAGGTCCATGAACTACGGGCACGATTTGATTTGCCAACGTCTACGCTTGTCCAACGTCCCGCTCTGGTATGCCGCACGCGAGTACCGCACGCACACCACACCTTGAGCACAGCGCAACGGTGGGCTCTGTTTGCCATCACTATCGGCGCAATCATCGGCGCCGTGCTCGCCAGTGGGGTGCATTGATGTTTTCAATCGTTGCATCCTTCGCTGTCTCCGCTTGGATTGTCGGGCAGGCATTTTTCTGGCTGATTCTCCGCGACGAAAAGCGCGACTCCGTAGTCTGGGGTGCGTGCCTCAATCCTGGCCGGTAGTGAGCAGGACGGCAGGCGCGTGCCGCGAAACGCGCCTTGCTTTTTTGGGGGAATCAATGGTCCGTATAAGCTTGCTGGAAACTGAACCGAAAGTGCATCAAAACGTGGCGTCCGAAACTAAGGCGCGAATCTTTCTGATAATCTTCATCGTTTGCGGTTTGCTGGCTGTCCTTGCCCGTATCTGAACGCGCCACAAATCAAAGCAGAGACACTCCCGCGAATTTGCGGGAGTTTTCTTTTGTGTCCTGGGTGTTGGCCGGAGACTCGCGCACGCGATCGCGCGTAAGAAGGAACGCGGGCGCGCACGCGCGTATCTAACGCGCCATGCGAGCACCTGGCCAGCGTAAGCCGTGCGCCGTAGTGCCTGCCCTTGCCTGTCTGTGCGTCCCTGAGCACGTTCTAGCCGCATCCTACGGGCATCCTACAGCCAGTCTCCGCGCGGTTTGCAGGCGGTTTGCGAGCGATTCTAGCGGGGTTTTGAGCAGCACAGCACGGTTAGGCGAGTGTGGCCGTTGTCTGGATTATGATAGTTACTAACATTTTTCGATTTGATAGCGAAAACGTGGGAGTAAGAATTACTTAACTGTTTGTGTGTTAATAGTTTAGACGGATTTATGCATATACATTGCGTTATACATTTTGAGGATGCGCGGTTCGGCAAGAAAACGGCGTTTGTGCGCAGAGTGACCTACTCTCAGTATGTCTTGACCGGGATTGAGCGTACTCCCCCGCGTCGCGTCCGTTGAACAAGTATAATGTCTTTAGTGAGTTAGAAGGTTTCTTAGTTAAGGGACGTTATAGGTACTACCGAGAGAGCGCACCCGCCATGGCCTTTCGACTTTTCTTCGCTTGAGATGTGGTCACCTCGCATCCTCGTCCACACTTTCTACGGGTTGATTTCCACAGGTGCGCGGTGACAAGTCCAATCATTTCAATGAGATCTGCGTGTGGAAACGAATCAACTCGACGACCCGTAGAAGAAAGGCATTTTTCGAGCCGGCCAGGGGTACCTTGATTTCAGAAAATCAATAACGACATGGGTCCCATACGGCCAGCCCAAAGGGTCCCATCTGTGGGTCCCATCAACTTGTTCCGGGATCCCTAGAACGCCGCCAACCGTGGATCCTGGGAGTGCGCCTGGTTGCCGCGGATGAGCACGGTGCCGGGCAGGAACCACGATCTCCGTCGATCGACTTCGACAATCCACACTGGATCCGCCTGCGTGCGCCTGGCTGCCGCTACGTCGCCGGCCGAGGAGCCCACCGGGACGTATAACTCGGGATCCGCCGCGCTGTCTACGCTTGGGCGCCGTGGGCACGCCGCTGGCCGGGAGATCTCTAGCCTGGTGCCCTGGAACACTCTCGCGGGGAGGTCATCACTCTCAGGCTGCGGCACAAAGACTGCTTATGCGACGTTGGGTGAGGAGTTCGCAGGCTCCCCGAGGTGCCGTTCGAACCGAGGATTTTTGCGTCGTGGAGGCGGGGTCCAAAACCCGCCCATTTGACCAAAATAAAAATCAAATGGGCGGATGGGCGCACAAAATCTGCCCTTTCGTACATATTTTTCTTATACCCTAAAAACATATAATTACAATCTGGGGGGGGTATTCTGCGCCCAATCGCCCACGCCACAAAACAAAAGACTTAAACCCTCCTTTGGGCGGAACTTGACCCCCGCCTCCTCTTTTTACCGCCTTCCTCAGCACGTCTAAAAAAGAGAGGCGGGGTCCAAAGTCCGCCCATTTCAAAAAAGGAGGCGGGGTCAAAAATCCGCCCAAATCACGTTTTATTTTGTTCCAAAAAGGCGGGGGTCAAAATCCGCCCAAATACTAGTACCGAGTCCGGAAACCGCGCCTTCGATCGACATCTCTCGGGATCAGTGGTGTCCACTACACCCGATCAGTGGTGTCCACTACATCTCATGGTGGTGTCCACTATCCGACGCCAGTGGACACCACACGCCATCACGTGCCATAGAGAGCAGATCACGACGTAAAGAGCAGATCACGACGTAAAGAGCAGATCACGATGCAAACGGACGCATCACGCCGCTTCGATCATCTCAGCGACGTGCCGGAGCATGGCAATCGTTACAGCCCGCGGGAGCGTGCGATTACGCAGAGCGGGAAGTGGCAGTGTTTTTGCGCGGCCGGGAGGGGCACCAGACCCAGGAATCCTGTTTCCTTCCGGTCGCAACTTTCCCGCGGAATCGGTGTTAGAATGGGGTAGGATCTATTTTTCAAGCAGCAAAGATTTAGCTTGACAAGCTCCCCCGCGGCATGGGAGACTTCAAAGGTCAATGCTTTCGGTATTGGCACAGGCGTCTCAAACAGCCTAGATTTTGCCCACCAGTTCCTCGGGTTTTGAGATTCAAGCAGTCGGCTACTCGCGAGCCAATTCAATCGTCGAGATCAAACTCATATTTGAATAAGTAGTCGTAGTTGCGCGCAATCTTTCCGCGCAAAATTTTTTGTTTGCGCTGTTCGTGATGTTGGTGCAACGAAGCGAGGAGCATAGCTATGCCTTTAGATTCAGAAATACATCGCCACCGTCGCGATGATTTGGGAATTTCAACAGCAGCCTTGAGCGAGATCGTTGGTATTCACAGGAACAAACTCGGCGCATGGATAAGCGGAGTCGGTGCGCTCACCAACACGGAGATTTTGAAGGTCAATCAAGTTCTTGATGACCTGGATCTACTCGTTCTGGCAGCCGCACCGTTTCCTCCCGCGTTTCAAAACGTGGTTCGCATCAAAGATCTTCTTCTCCAACTTCACGCAGGAGTGTTCGCGGAGAAGATTCAGCAAGAAAAATCCAAGAAAGAAAAGGAGCAACAATAATGATTAAGACCGAGCAAACAAGAACAGTGGAGTATTTCATCGTTGTGCGCGAAGCCTTGCCTCATATTTACGCAGGCAAAGGAACATGGAGCCTTGATCTCAGAGACGCGATTCCGTTTGAGGTCGGCAACGATCATCCCGACTATCAAACCATTGAAGAAGCAAAAACCTTGGTGCGGGAAGAGATGCGGCGGATCGGGCAGGACACATGGGAGTTTTTGCGCATAAAAGCTAAGTACACCTGGTATTCGGTGTGCAAGGAACAGGGCGCAAAGATTCAGCAAGCGGCTTCGTAAATTTAAGCTAAGCCCACCACAGCCACACGCCGGCGAAGTGGTGCCACGAGAGTAAACGTCCGGCAGGAAAAGTGATGTCAACGAACAAACAACTCGATCTAGAGATGCAGAAAAGCTGGTGTACGGCCGGCTGCAATCAACTACTCACACCCGAAGAATTCAAGACGCACAAGTGTGTCCTTCGCGATGCCGAGGACAAAAAATCCCGCGGTATTTCCGTGATGACAGCGACGCCGAGGGATATACAATTTGTCAAAGAACATTCCAAAAAGAAAGATCAGCGTCTGGTCGGCGAGACAAAACAAGCAGCATCTAATCCCGCGGCCACTCCCGCGGTCGAACAGAAACCACCATCGCCTCAGTTTTATGTCGGTATGGAGACATACGACCTGATCGACAACATGATGCATCAAGCCTCGGCGCAAACGCAGAATACCGAAAACGGAACGGAAACCGCAGATGAGCGAAATCGAGTCCCGAGTTTGCATCCGTGGATCGAGACCCCCGACCGCAGCAGCACGGAACTGATCGCGTTTATTCTCAGACAGTATGAGAGATGCTATCTCTCGTTTTCGGAAGGAAAGTCAGAGGAATACAAGCAGGTATGCAAGATCAGACCGCAGTTCAAGTATCCGCCTGATCTCGCACCGCGACAGCCGTTTCGTAACGGAATAGGTCCGCAGGGAGGGCGCAACGAGAAGCGCAGTTACAGCGGCGACATAATTTTGCGCACACCAGAAAATCTTGAGGAACTGAAAGTATTTGACCGCTTCGGTCATTTTGCTTTACCGGGATCGAGGTACCGAGAAGAGCGGTTGAAATTCGAAAGCAAAAACAACGCGCGCATCCGCATAAGTGACACCAGGCTTCTTTTGTTCTTGATGGACCGTTATCCAGAAAAAGTCTATCTCGACGCCCAAGCGCGCGTTCCCAATTATCCAACAGCAAGACGTTATCGCCCATACGATCCGGAGGGCGCGAAGTTGCGCCGCGAAGAAAACAAGAAGCAAAAAGCCGCCGAACTAGAAGGTGTGAAGTGATTCCAACCACTGCTTACGGCCCATCAACTCTCGTCGATCCGAACTGCATCGGCCCCGACATCCTCTACCTTTATGGTGGGGAAGTCCGTGTGAAATTTTCTCCTGAGGATCACAAATACTTGGTGAGTGATGTTGCCATTGATGACGGCGCCTGGCTCCAGGTTCCATCTGTAACCACGGTGATCGGTAAGATGTTGGCGAAGCCTCAACTCGTCTCGTGGGCCACAAAGCTTTCAATGCAGGAGTTTCTTAAAAGAGTCGAGGAAGGCCGAGCGTATTCACGCGCCGAGTTGGATTCGATCGCCCCCTACGTCAAAGACGCTCACAAGATGGCTTTGGACGCCGCAGGCAAGACCGGCTCCGCGGTGCATTCCTGGTTGGAGAAATTCATCCTGGCGCGTGATGCAGGCCGCGGATTTCCACCTCCACCAACAGATTTGCAGGTTCGGTCGTGTTGCAGTGCCGGCCGCAAATGGGTGATCGATAACGATGTCCGTCCAATCGCCGTGGAATCAATTCTGTTTTCCAGAAAGCACCGTGTTATCGGCACGATGGACCTGGCTGCAACTTTGTCTGTCAACGGCTGCATCACCGTGGCGGATTTCAAATCCAGCAACAGACTTCATCGCAGCTACGGCCTTCAGTTATCTGCATACAAAGCCATGCTGCTGGAGCAACAGAACATTGCGGCCGAAGGCAGGATTCTAGTGCGGCTTGATAAAACGGCTGGAACGTTTCATCCAGAGAAGTTGTCGCAAGAGACGGCAGCGCAGGAAGAGGCAGCGTTTTTCAAGCTTGTGGATGCGTATTCAACTCTAAACGGATTTCAGTTTTTCGAGGAGTAGTTATGCCTGATCCTACAGACAAGAACGACGCTGCAACAGACCCGTCGCAGGATCTGCATCCGCGTGAGGTATTCGTTCGTCCGGACTTGGAGGACTTGCCCAAGTTGGTGCAGATTCGTTTAACGACACCGCCAACTGACAGAGATGCCGGCACGCTGGAAAGAGTTCGCCGCGAAGCAGAACATTCCGAAGCGGCCCATCCATCAAGCCTGCCGCCGCGGACGGTGTTCGATTCCCCTCCTACCGATTATCGAAATTGCGTTACCGATCGCAGCGAAGACGAGTTGCACGAAAATGTTCAGAAGATAGAGGCCGGATTTTTCAAACCGCGCGATACCCGCACGCGAAAGCAGCAATTGTTGGACCTTCGCTACCTCAAGCTTTTGATGCCAGCGGAGGAAAAAGAATTGAATCTGATTCTGACAAAAGGCAAGTCCCCCCTTCGCGATCCGACGCCGGAAGAGGAAGTACGCAACACCTGGCTCCGTGAGCAGTTCTACGAGGAAGTCGAAAACCGTGTTCGCCTGGACCACATCGAGGTTGTAGAAAATTCTGATTGTGATTCTGCCCTCAACCAATTCAACCTGCGGCTCTCAACGGGCTTGCCGATTCAGCGTCTGGCAGCATTCCTTAAAGATGAGAGGTTCGGTGAGGAGCTTTCTCGCCGCGAGGCAACGTTCTACAAGGACTACGCAAAAGGTGAAGAGCTTTCGGTCGAGCTCATGATTAAGCGGCATGGGACCTGGACCGACGAAGAGATCATTAAACTTGAGAACAGAATAATTCGGCAGGCTGCTGCGGCTGGGATTTTCGTGCTCAACCCGAATGTTCGCGGCCGCGGCGACACCTCCAAACAAGAAGATTTTATTGAAAACGATGTGAGAGGTTCTGGTGGTGCTTCGATCGGCGGCGGGATCACCGTAAAGAAGCGCGAGGACGGTAGCGTGCGAGCTTTAACGGACTTCGAGACGCGGCCTCCTACAACCAGGATTGATCCTGATAAACCGGTCCCCGGCGCCAGCGGTTCCGTGTGGGACGATTACGGTGAGGATTCGAAGGCGTGAGGCCCAAAAAGAGCAAAGCGGTAAGTTTTTGAAAATTATTTTGCGCTTTGTTTTCAGCGAGTTGCGCGGTTTTTGATGTGTTTACTGCGCCAAAACAGGGAAAAGTCGCTCTATATACAGAGAGGGCAAGAGGCCCTCAAGGAAGGTGAGCAATGGCTGTTGACGAGAAATTTATCGTGAGGATTGACGCCGGCCGATTCCTGCAAGGATGGGACGGGCAAAGCGTGACTGTCTGCGATGTCCCTAGCTATGCCCTCCATCTCTCCTACTCCGCGGCAGATCAGTGGGCTCAAAGGTTGCGAAAGCGCCGATTCCCCGAGGCTGTGGTTTGTGACCTTTTTGGCACCGTGATGCGAATCGACATGGTGCGGGAGCATGTCCAAGAAATTAAGGATGCTGAGGTTGAAAATCTGCCGAAGAATTTATTGGAGCTCAGCCGGATCCCCGCGGATGAGCAGAGAAAGCGTTACCGTCAATCCGCAGCGTTTCGGAAAAAATGGGATGAATTGAATCACGTTGAGGGAGTGGCTCAATAAAACAAAGCAGAAAGAAAATCGGGCCGAGCATGACGTATCGAGGACTCGGCAGAAACGGCGGTGAGGATTCGACTTCGGTCGCATCCGTTTAATGTTGGCTACAAGGCCAAAGGATATTCAAATGTTGAATGAACAAACGCAGCGCAAGCGCGGTATCGTCACGCGATTCAGCCCCAAGCACCGCATAGGCGTGATTCAAGTCGGCGGTCCCGAGTCCCTCGAACGCTATTTTCTCCACGAAAAATTTATTCGCAGCGGCACGGCGCGCCCTCAGGTCGGCCAGGAAGCCATCTTCGATGTCAGTCCTGAGCCAGTAAAAGGCGAGGGTTATTTTCCGGCAGCAATCCGTGTAGACATTTTGGTGGAATCAAAGGTGTCGCGATGATCGCCGCAGTTGAAGTTGGCGATCGCGTAATGCACGCTGAGAATGGCGCGGGAACTGTGCAAGGTGTAACTTCCGAAGGCGATATCAATGTACTATTTGACGGTCAAGAGATCCACGATGCAGCACTCGCGGAAGATTTGCGACCGGTCCAACCCCCCGCGGGAAGCCCAAAACTAGCATGGGCTCTCTACCACATCAAGGACGGCGCTTGGGTTTTCCCGGTCAAGATTGATAAATCACCTTTGACTGAGCACGGGTTTGAGGATTCTACCAACGACCCAAACGTTGCTAGAGCGATGTGGGCGAAGCATCCGGACGCGAATATAGCCTGTGATCTCGGTCGGTCGAATCGCGTAGTGGCTGATTATGACTATCTGGAAGTGTGCGCTCCTCCTCAGCCAGCTACCACAATGCGGGTTCAGACTGGTCGCGGGATTCAAGACGTCTACTCCGGGAAAGTAAAAACTCACAGCATCTTTGTTGAGGCTGTTGAGCCCTTCACCTTTGAGGAAATCGCAGATCCTAGAACCAAGAAAATAAACAAGATTCAATACGACGCTCGAGGTTTGAAGGTCAGCAAAAGCAAAATAGCCGTCGGAGAAGTTAGATCCGAAGGGTCCTACGTCGTGATGCCGGGATCTCAACACAAGTCCGGCAAAATCTACACGCTGGAAAATGATCTGCCTTTGGCGTCGTACCCTTATCCTGACAAAGAAGAAGTTTGCGATTCAGGATCTGCTATCGGAACAGACAAGCAGAATGAGATCGCGGGATTTGTAGCAGCGGCTTTTGACGCTGCTAAGATTGACTACAAGGCTCCTGTTCCCTACAGCGGCGGCTTCAAATGGTTAATCGATTGTCCGCAGGCATATTTACATACAGGACATAAAGGCATCAAGGATGGCGGAAGTTCTTCGGCTGTAATCATGCTCCCGAGCGGCGCCCTATCCTACAAGTGCCAGCACGCGCATTGCGAAGAATTTCAGTGGGCAGATCTCCGCGCCAACATGGAAGAAGTCGCAGGGAAGAAATTGCAGTTTGGTCCCACCGGTATCGTCACGGTGACGCCTCTTGGAGCACAAGCATACGCGCAGAATTCCGACCAATCTGCGGGGGAAGAAGAATCCGTCCCCTCGGAAAAAGCAAAAGATTGGACAGAAGCGCCAGACATCACGAGTCGTCCGGGTGAGAAGATCGAATTTCATCACCAGCAAACTGACATGGGACGCTTAACTCGGCAACTGTACGGAAAAGATTTCACGTTTAGTTCCATCGGAGAAAAAGGCTGGTGGATGTGGTTCAACGGGAAGATCTGGACTGATTGCCATAAGAGCAGGATTCGCGAGCTCATCCGAAAGGCGGGTGGCTATATCAGTTCAAAGATTCTTCCGGAGATCGTCGGCGAGGATGAAGCTACTCTCGCTCGCCGAAAGTGGTTCTCGAAGTTGGTCAGCAGTTGCAACGATACCACGTTCGCTGAAAAGGTTATGACCTGGATGCAGGAAGACACAACCAGGCCAGAAGATTTTGACAGCAAGCCGATGCTTTTCAACTTCAATAATGGGACATACGATTTTGAAACCAGCGAGTTCAGGAAGTTTAATTCCGCGGATTGCTTGACGCAGATCTCTCCGGTCAACTACAACCCGGACGCTTTGTGCCCGACATTCGACGAGATGCTGGAGAATATGTTCGACAACCCGGAGATGCGGGCTTTCATAATTCGATACATGGGCTACTGCATGTTGGGTTGCTCTCCCGAGAAATCTTTTCTTCTTGTCCACGGAAACGGCGACAACGGAAAGACTATCCTCGCGGAACTTTTGAAAGCGATCCTCGGGAACTATGCTCAGTGCGCAGAGTGGGATTCATTCTCTGTTAACCGCAGCGGGTCTATTCGAAACGACATTGCGTGTCTCTGGAACGCGAGATTTGTTTACTGCGACGAAGGCGAACACGATGTCAAGATTGCTGCCGGGAAACTGAAAGCTATGTCAGGAAGCGGAAGCATGAAGGCGCGTTTCTTGAACAAGGAGTTCTTCACGTTTCTAATTAAGTTTAAGATGATGCTGATCGCCAACATTCGACCGCAGCTTCCCGCCGCAGATCAAGCGCTGTGGAGTCGTGTACTCGATGTTCATCTAAAGCGTGATTATCGTAAAGGTCATCCCAACCGCATAGAAAAGTTGAAAGCAAAGTTGTGGGAAGAACGCGAGGGTATTACGGCAAAGATGTTGAAAGGAGCCCATGAGTTCCTCCGGGATGGCTTGAATCCACCAGATGAAATCCGGGTGTCCACGGAAAGCTACCGGAATGCTATTGACCCGTTGCAGTCCTTTTTCCAAACGTGTTGCGTGTTCCAGCCTGATAGCTTTACGAGCAAACAGGATCTTTACAAAGCCTACGAATCATTCTGCTTTTTCAACAAGGAAAAGTACGTAATGGCCGAAACTATGCTAGCGGAACGTTTGAGGTCAATGAGCATCGAGGAATCAAGAACGCATAACCCTCGGGGATGGTCTGGAATTCGACTTATCCAAGACGGTCGCCCAAAAAGAGAATTCGATATCGGAACAAGCCCGCAACAGGAGATGTATCCTGGGGGCTCGCCCCGCAGCGATGACACACCTGTAGCTTGCTAACAGCGCAGTAGAAACAAAAATCCACCCCAAGCCCTCGATCACCGAGGGCTTTTTCTTTCCCCACAGGAGTCAACCATGCAATTCCATGATTTCAGAGAAGCAGGTTTCACCGAATTAGCTTGCGATTGTGGCCGCAAATTTCAGAACACCAAGAAAGCCGTGGCCCACGTTTTAACGAAGCATTTAGACGCGGAGCAACGCAAAGACCGAGTTCGATCACAACTTATGATCGAAAAAATGTTGAGTCCCAATCCAGTTGTTTGTGAGGAGTTGGCCCGTGGCAAGTAAGAATGTGGCGATGCAGATAATGAAAGAGGTGAAGCTGAATGCGCGTCTTGACACCTTAGTTGAGACCGCGGAAAAAGCCATCAAAGCCAGCATTCCGGTTGGATTTTTCTCAGCCCGAGTTGCGGACGCCCTGATTCCTATAATCAATGCTGCTGCGAAACACGGACGCTGCGAGCCCAACGACAAGATCAAATACCGTGAATGCGTCGAGATGATTAAACGAAAGGAACGGCCGCAGCAAGTCCTGGAAATCTTCACGATGGGCGGTTCGCGATTCATTGTGAAAGACGAAATCGAGATTCACGAAACTCCCGTTGTTCCGATTAGTCAGGTTAATGCGCTTATCCCACCGGCGAGTTTGCGCGCCGAGGCCGAGGCAATCACCCGGAGCCGCGGCGCGGATGCCGTTTTTTCAGTCGATGAGGTGCTCCACGCGATGGATGCACGTTTTCCGTATAACAAGCCGAGTTCCAGGATGCGGACAGTCGAAGATTTGAAAGACGAACTCGCGGTTTACATGGAACTTGACGAGATCCTGGCCGAGACTGACGAGCTCAATCCATACGGCATCGCGGCGCGCCATCGCATCGAGATGATGAAATTGGTGCCGACGAGCGGCGCCGAGCCCATGTATTTTCGGCAGATCAGATGGCGCTGCCAGATCGATTTGTTTTTCCTTGCTCGAGCGGTGTGCGGAAAATCCTTCACAAATTTTACGCACCGCCGCATGGTCGAGCACCTAGTTCAGAAGAATCCCAAGCTCTCGATTGCAGATCAGGATCCGATAAAAGATAGGTTAACTATGAGTCCGCGGGGATCATTCAAATCGACGATCTCGGTGCTGGACATCGTGCAGTGGGTTTGCTGCTTCCCAGATGAATTGCGTTGCGTAGTGGTGACATCGGTCGCGAAGTTGGCCAAAAGATTTATCGGAGAACTCAAGCAATACTTCATAAAAGCCGAGGGCGCAGAACCGACAACTTTTCAGCAGCTCTTTCCTGAGTTGGTGATTGAGCCTTCGAAGGACGGAAAAAGTGCGGAGTTCACGGTAAGAGATCGAAAGAGCGGCTTGAAAGATCCAACAGTTTGGGCTGCCGCGGTATCAACAGATGAGGTTGGATCGCACTGCGACCTTTTGGTTTTTGATGACGCTCAGTCGGTGGAGAACTGCGGAACCCCTGAGACGATGGAGAACTTGCTCTACAAGGTTTCGATGTTGCGAGCGCTTTTGGATCCAGGAGGGTATCGCAACTTCATCGGTACGCCGCTGGCACCGGGCGATCTTTATTTCAGCATGAAGAACGATTTGGATGGTCTGAAAGTTTTGTACGAGCCGGCAATGACTCGCAA
>JBARBE010000139.1:0-57332 GCA_049792735.1 Candidatus Acidiferrum sp. | reverse complement strand
CTCGTAATGCTCGCCGTGGTGGCGCTTCCGGTCATCGGCGTCTGGGAAGTATTTCGACAGGATGAAACTCCCAGCCTGCGAACCTTTCGCCTCCTCGTCATCCTCACCTTTGGACTCTTTCTCGCGGTGCTCGCCCTTTTGGGAGAGCAGCTCGCCAAAGCCGGCTTGAGGAGCGATGCGCGCAAGCTGGACTCACTCAACAGCGATCTCGTCGAAACGGTTCGCGCCATCCTTCGTCGCACGGACCCTGCTACGTTTCGCACCACTTTCGTAAACAAGCAAGCCGAACACATCCTCGGTTATCCGGTCGAAAATTGGCTGCAGGATCCGTCTTTTTGGGTCGAGCATCTCCACCCCGAGGATCGCGAGCGCACTCTGAGCTTCACCGCAAGGGCCATCCAGGAGCACCGCAATCACGAGTTCGAGTACCGCATGATCGCCGTCGATGGCCGGACCGTGTGGCTTCAGGAAATTGTCAACGTCATCGTCGAAAAAGGTGTCCCCACTGGACTGGTCGGCCTCAGCGTGGACATCACCGCGCGCAAGCTCGCCGAGGGTTCCACCAGCTTATTCCGAAAATTGATGGACGGTTCCAACGACGCCATCGAAATCCTCGACCCAGGAAACCTGCAATTCCTCGATTTCAACGACAAAGCCTGTCTCGACCTCGGCTACACTCGCCGGGAAATGTTGTCCATGACTGCCTACGATATCAATCCCACCCTCAACGACTCTGTCCGCAACCACGTGGACCAGAGGCTGCGTGAAGCTGGCTTCGTCATCATCGAGGCTCGCCACCGTCGCAAGGACGGCTCGACCTTCCCCGTGGAAATGAATATTAAATACGTCCACCTCGGCCGCGGCTACATCGTCGCCGTGGTCCGTGAACTCACGCAACGCAGACACGCGCTGGAAGCGCTCAAGAAATCCGAAGAGAAATTCTCCAAAGCTTTTCGCGAGAGCCCCCTCATGCTCACACTGACCAGCGCCCGAGGCGAGCGATATATCGAGGTCAACGAGAATTATGAAAATTACACCGGCTTTCGCCGCGAAGAAGTGATTGGACGATCGCCGGCTGACCTCGCGATCTGCGTCAATCCGGGCCAACGCGCTGATCTAATAAACCGCCTTCTCGCCGGAGGCACAGTTCGCAACGTCGAGTGCCAGTTTCGCGCGAAAGATGGCAACGTGCGCACCGGCCTGACTTCCGCCGAACTGATCGAAATCGAGGGCGAGCCGTGCGTCCTTGCCGTCACTGCGGACATCACCCGGCGCAAGCAAGCCGAAGAAGCGCTCCGCGAGAGCGAAGAGCGTTTGCGTCTCGCCACCCAGGCCGGAAAGATGTACGCATCCGAATGGGACGTCGCCACCAATGCCATCGTGCGCTCCGTCGAGAGTGCCGATATTCTCGGCTGGGAAGACGGGCCGGAAAACGATACCTATGACCAAATGTTGGCCACTGTTCATCTGGACGACCGCGAGCGCCTGGCCGCCACAGTGGCCGCGCTTACTCCCGAGAACTCCACTTTTCAAACCAGCTACCGCGTCTTACGCGCCGACGGCACTCTGGTTTGGCTTGAGGAGAGCGGTCGCGCCTTCTTCGACGCACAAGGCAGTTTGCTGCGCATGGTTAGCCTGGTCGCCGATGTCAGCGAGCGGAAACTCGCCGAAGAAACTCTCTCCAGATTCAGCCGCAGGCTGATCCAGGCCCACGAGCAGGAGCGGACCCGCGTCGCCGCGGAGTTACACGACGATTTGAGCCAACGCATGGCCCTCCTCCAAGTCGGCCTTGGCCAATTCGAGCAGGATGTTCCTGGCCTTTCTTCGCATGCCCGTAATCAACTCCATGACATCGCCAAGGTAGCCACCAAAGTTTCCTCCGGCCTGAACACCATCTCTCAGCAACTCCACCCCTCCAAGCTGGACATCCTGGGTCTGGTGGCCTCCGTCGACGCCTTGTGCAGAGAAGTTTCCGATCAGCACAAACTGCGAATTCAGTTTGTGCATCACGCTGTCCCCCGGCAGCTCCCGAAGGATGTCACCCTCTGCCTCTTCCGGATTGCTCAGGAAGCCCTGCAAAACGTCGTCCAACACAGCGGCTCCGCGGACGCCACCGTCGAACTTTCCGCTGACGAAGATCGCCTCGAGCTCTCCATCTCCGATTCTGGCGCAGGATTTAGCCTCGCCTCCGCGAAGCTAGCCACCGGTATCGGCCTAATCAGCATGCAAGAGCGCATTCGCCTCGTCGGAGGCCACCTCTCCATCGAATCCGGGTCCTCGCATGGCACGTGCATCCGCGTTCGCATCCCGCGCCGCGTCATTGACCACGGCCAATAGACCCCTTCTCGCCAATACCCAGCGCCAGCGTCATTACCGCAATTGCCGCAAATAGCCACTTAATCCTTAATAAATGACGCGGAATGAACGAGACTCTGCCCCAGCATCGAAAGTGCCAATCGAAGCACACTGCTTGATTGCAATCGATCTACGGACGGGAAAGATCCAGCAACACCACGTCCGAGCGTTCCTGCACTCTTTCCAGCACAACTTCACGCCCATCCGCCGAGATGTCGAAGTCGCGGATGTCGAAGTCGGGCGTAACATTGGTTAACTGGCGCTCGGCACCCGTCTCCAAATCAAGGACCCAGAGATTCTTGTGCTGAATCTCTCCCCGCAAGTGCACCAATGCTTTTCCCCCGGCCAGAAATGCGATATGTCGCCCCCCACGAGTCAGGGTCAGCTCCGGCAGTTGATACCCCGTTCCCGCGGTGGTAGCCGCCTTGACCGAAAATGTAGTGCCGATATCAGGTCCCGAGTAAGCGACGAAGCGGCCGTCCGGCGACCAGGCCGGATCGACCGAATATTCTTGGAGGAAGCGAGCGGAGGATCCGCCGTCAACTGGCACGCGGTAGAGATGTGGGACGCCCTCATCGCTCGCCGCGGTGGTGATCGATTGGCCGTCGGGCGCCCATGCCGGATCGCCATCCAGCTCAAGCGAATCAGCCACAATCCGCGCATTCGTGCCGTCGGGCTGCATCGTGTACAAAAGCGTCTTCTCCTGCTGCCGGACCGAGAATGCAATATGGCGTCCATCGGGGGAGATTGCAGGGCCGCCAAGGACGCTCGCTCCCTGCCCGCTCCACAATTCCGTGCCAGCTCCGTTTGCGAGCTTCCAAATGCTCGCGCTCGTGCCGGTCGCAGAAACATACAAGAGATAATCTGGGCCCAGTCGTGGGGAGATCCCCGTGCCGGTCGTCAGCGAGATTCGAGTAGCCCCGGACGACTCCGCGGGCGAATTACCGATCCGCAAGCGCCAAAGGCTCGTCTTCGGACTAGCGTCTGTGACCACCAGACGGCGGCCGGTAGCGCTTGCCGCCAAAGACGTATAGCGGCCAAGGCCCGAGGTCAGGTGGTGCGGGATGCGCCGCTCGACATCCATGCCATAAAGCCACGGCCCCGATCCGTCGCGATCATTAGCCAGATACATTAACGTCCGCCGATCCAGCAGGACTGGATAACTCACGCGACCAGAGTGCGATGTGATTCGTTCAGGGGTCCCGCCAGAGGGTGCAATGCGCCAGATGTCCAATTTGTCAGGCAGAGTACCAAGCACGAAGTAGATAAATGACCCGTCAGGCGCCCACAGCGGAAAATGACTGTGGAGCCCAGCTGGCGCTGTGAAGATGGGTCGGCCCCCCGCCCGCTGGTTGCCGTCTGACACGAATAATGGGTCTCCCGGTCCTGGCGTGTGGTACGCGAGCCGCGACCCGTCTCGTGACCAATCGTATTCGGCCACGCCCTCAAGATATGGCTTGGGCTCCCCTCCCAGCGTTGGCACCGCCCAGACACTGATGTCGCTTCCGCTCGCACCCACTTGCCTGCGAACCCAAAACGTGACGAATGCTCCATCCGGTGTGAACCCTAGAGTGCGAACCGATGGATTGACCAGTTCCGGCGCGCTCCCGCGGGTCAAGTTGTGGAACTGCCCCGAACCGACCTGTGTAACCCAGACATCCATCGGCCCGTCCCGGTCCGACAGAAACGCCACAAACTGACCGTCGCGCGATACCGACGCCGCCTCTTCCACTCCGTCGAAGTCCGTGACGGTCTGAAATCGCGCGTTAGCCAGCGGGTTCCGCCAGAAGTATTCCGTCTTCTGAAACCACAGGGTTGCACCAAGCGCCAGCGTGGCTCCCGCCGCTGCCAGCGCCAAGAGCAACCTCCATCGCTTTAGAGTGGTCGTTGCCGCTGCGCGCGGGGGAAGTACCGGGGCATTGGGTGAAGGGGTGGTGTTCCCGCTTTCCGGCTCTTCACGGGGATTCCGGCCGCGCGCCCATGTGTCCAACTCTGCCCGAGAAGCATAGACCGTGCCCATCCTGTCATGCACATGTCGGTGGACGGGCATCCCCTCACGCTTCTCCCACCGCTGGACCGTCGTCACGTCGCGATTCAGGTAGGCCGCGATTTCTTTCCAGGAATCCAGCCGGTCTTCTGGTGGGCTGGCAGAGGACGACATCCCGGAGGACGGTTCACCCATCACGTTCTCCTGTCCAATCCTCGGTTGTCGCTAGCATGGGAGCCGAATTGTAACTCCGCCGACAGGGCACAGCCACGGCAAACCACAGCATTCGACTGCAAACACAGAAATAGCTGGAATCCTGCTCTTTGCCCTTTGACGGCACCCCACCTGTCGTCCGATTGTCTCTACACGACTCAGAAGTGAAATCGCCAAGTCGCAATTCTCGGGCCGCAGGTCCCCCACACTGGCCCGATGTTCCGAGCCCCCGAGGAGCTTTGGGCGATCAAGACGTAAATCTAAAATTTGGAGGTCTTTCATGAACAGCAAAGCTTTCAGGTGGGCAGTGCGCATCTTCGCGGTCCTCGTGCTCGCGCTACCTTTCGGTGCTCTGGCCCAGGCTCCGCAGCCCGACCACTTCAGCGGCATCATCAACGACTATACCCCCGCAACTGGCATAGGTGGACCATGGGAAATGCATGGCACTTGGTCGCTGAAATTGAAAGGAGATTCCGGCAAAGCCGATTTTTCTGCCATTATGACCATGGAACATCCCGATTCGTGGATTGCGGCGAACCCGACTACCCCCGCCACCCCGCCTGCCCCTCCCAACCCTCCTAACATCGACAATCCCGGCTCACGAAGCCCTCACACTCACCATTTCACAATGACGGACGCCATGGTCAGCTTAGACACGAGCCTCTGCCCTGGCAACAGTCCAGCCACCACTAACCCTGGTTTTGTGGTCACCGGATTGGTAAGCATCACCGGGAACGGAACCACCGCTCCCTTTGAGACGACCGGGGGGCTTTCCACGCTGCAGGTCTGCATCAACGGAGGCACCCAGGTCCCTCTATCCAATGTGACTCTGGTGTTGACCGGTCCTGCTGCGAATAAACATTTCGGCGGGCAAGCCATCCACGGCGTCGTTCGCCTGCCTCACAAGTCAGACGACCATGACCGGGATGGACACCACAAATAATCCCGCACCCCTGGAACGCACAGTACGCCGGACGCTCTGTGGGGCTATGAATCGGTAGCCCCGCGTGCCGGTTGAAGCCGTGAAAAAACTATCTCGTTACCTCCTCGCTAGGATTTTTCACGGTTTCAACCCAAGAAAGGGGACACTTTAATCGAGGCAAACCAGGCGACGCTCTAAAGGAGGTTTGACCCCGATGCGCACGTGCAATCGCGCAGCACCGTGATGCTATAATTCCCGCTCCGTCATGCCGAAGTCAGCTCCAGAGTCGGCGGCCATCGCCCCCGAAGTGCTCGCGAAATATGAGACCGTCATCGGCCTGGAAGTCCACGTCCAGCTTCTGACCAACTCCAAGATTTTCTGCGGCTGCGCAAATCGCTTTGGCGATCCGCCGAATACGAATGTCTGCCCGGTCTGCCTCGGCCTGCCCGGCACGCTGCCGGTTCTAAACAAACGCGCCGTCGAACTCGCCATGCGCGCCTCGCTAGCCCTGAATTGCACCGTGCATGAACATTCGCGATTTGCCCGCAAAAATTATTTCTATCCCGATCTGCCCAAAGGCTACCAGATCTCTCAATACGAGCTGCCGCTAGCCACAAACGGCTGGCTCGAAATCGACAACGACGGCGCGACAAAGCGCATTGGCATTACCCGCCTTCATCTCGAGGAAGACGCCGCCAAGAATTTGCACGAGGGTTTCTCGCAATCGGCTACCAAGGCCTACATCGACTACAATCGCTGCGGCACGCCCCTCAGCGAAATCGTTTCCGAGCCCGACATGCGCGCGCCCGAAGAGGCCTACGCCTATCTGACTACTCTTCGCCAGATCATGCTGTACACCGGCGTCAGCGACTGCAACATGGAAGAGGGCTCGCTCCGTTGCGACGCCAACGTAAGCGTGCGCTTGCGCGGTGCAAAAGAATTTGGCACCAAGGTAGAAGTCAAAAATCTCAATTCGTTCCGTTATCTACAAAAAGCTCTCGAATACGAAATCGAACGGCACATCGGCGTCCTCGAATCCGGCGGCCGCATTTCGCAGGAAACGCGCCTTTGGAACCAGTCCGAATCCTGCACCGTCTCGATGCGCTCGAAAGAAAAAGCCCACGACTACCGCTATTTCCCCGAGCCCGATCTGCTGCCGGTTCACGTCAGCGATGCCTGGCGCGAGGAAGTTCATCGCTCTCTGCCTGAACTACCCGAAGCCAAGCGCGCCCGCTTCATCGCTGCCTACGCCTTGACGGCTTACGACTCGAGCGTTCTGACCGGGACGCAATCATTAGCAGGTTATTTCGAGGCCGCAGTGACATCCGGTGCACCCGCCAAGAGCGCAGCGAACTGGATCCAAACCGAGCTTTTGCGCCGTCTGAACGATTCCGGGAAGGAAATTGAGGCCAGCCCGGTTTCTCCCGCCGCTCTTGCCGAACTCTTAAAACTCGTCGAGTCTGGGCAAATCACGGTGGCTATCGGCAAAAAAGTTTTTGCCACCATGTTTGAAAGCGGCCACAGCGCTTCTGAGATTGTCGCCGCCGAAGGCCTCGCCCAAATTAGCGACACGGGCGCGCTGGAGCAGGCGGCCCGCGAAGTCATCGAAAAAAATCCCGATAACGTCGCGAAATTCAAATCCGGCAACGAAGGCGTCTTCAAGTTTTTCGTCGGCCAAGTGATGCGCGCCACGCGCGGCCAAGCCAATCCACAAGCCGTCAACGACATCCTGCGAAAGCTGCTCTCATGACCGCACTCGGCCGCGCTTCCCGGTTGTGTAGTGGCCGGTCTTTAGACCGGCATCTCTAGGAGTTGGTGATCACATGCTCAAGGTTGGCGACAAAGCCCCCGCGTTTCGCTTGAAAAATGAGGCTGGCAATGATGTCTCGCTTTCCGATTTTCCCGGCAAACGAGTAGTGCTTTTCTTCTATCCGAAAGCCAATACTCCCGGTTGAACGACCGAAGCGTCCGAGTTTCGCGACGCAAAAAAGCAATTCGACAAGCTGGGCGTGGCCATCCTGGGGATGAGCGGCGACTCCGTCAAAGCGCAGGCCGCCTTCAAAGCCAAGCAAAAACTCAACTTCGATCTCCTAAGCGATCCAGACCTGAAAACGATCGAAGCGTACGGCTCGCGCCGCATGAAGAAGTTTCTCGGCCGTTCGTTCCTCGGGATCATCCGCAGCACATTTCTGATTGGCGCGGACGGCAAACTCGAACACATCTGGGACAACGTCAAAGCGAAGGGCCACGCCACGGAGGTTCTTGCCGAAGTCTCAAACAAATAATCTTCGATGATTGCAAAATTAGAGATGAAAGATAAGGTCTTCCGATCTTGCGGAGACTGGCTCAATCAATAGGTTGTCGATTAACCTGGTTTTGCCAATAAAAACCGCCATCACCGCGTAACAAGGCCGCGCTACGCGCACCACGTTCTCAAACGTATCCGCGCTAACCATTTCCGCGTAATCCACGGAAGCAAGCGGCTCCGCATCGATAATTTGCCGCATCACCTCTTGCAGTCGCATCGCATCGCGGATGCCCGATGCCAATTCGTTTCGTGCAGCCACGAGGGCTCGATGCAAAACGGTCGCAGCTTTTCGTTCCTCTGCGCTCAAATATGCGTTGCGCGAGGAAAGCGCCAGACCATCCGTCTCTCGAACGATGGGACACACTACGATTTCCGCATCGAGATTCAGGTCGCGAGCCATCTCGTTGATAATGCGCACCTGCTGCGCATCTTTTCTCCCAAAATAAGCGAAGTGCGGCTGCACAATCTCAAACAATTTGAGCACCACGGTCGCCACGCCGCGAAAATGTCCCGGCCGCGAGCGTCCTTCCAGCCGCTCGCTGATGCCTTCAACATTCACGTACGTCCGGAACCCATTGGGATACACATCGGCAGCTTCCGGCGCAAACAGCGCATCGACACCGACTGCCGCCAGCTTTTCCGCATCCTTTTCGAGGTCGCGCGGATATTTCTTGTAATCTTCCTTGGGGCCAAACTGTTTTGGATTCACAAACACCGACGCGATCACACGCGAACATTCCTGTCTCGCGCGCTTAACGAGAGCCGTGTGCCCTTCATGGAGCGCACCCATCGTAGGAACCAGACCGATCACGCGGCCCTCCGCCCGCGCACCGCGCGCGTATTCTTTCATCCAGGCTATCGTTCGGATTATTTCCACGGAGGAAGTTAGCTTCTCACAGATTGACAGAACCGCAAGTCGCAGATCACGCGCTCGCCGCGGCCGCGTGCTCTCGGTAATAGTGCATCAAGTCCGTCAAAATCGGTTGCGCTCCAAGTTGGCGCAGCAGCGTCGTAATCTGCCCTCGATGGTAAGTCCCATGATTCACAACGTGCTGCATCGATTGCCACAATGGGTTTTTGTATACGCCAAACTTCAGCGTTTTGTACTCCATCATGCGGTTCAAATCTGTTTGCGTCAGCTTTCCGACGAACGCCAGCAGCCGTGCTTCTTGGTCTGCCCACTTTGCACGAAGGCTCTGCACGTCCGCGCACTCCAACACATCCGGAAGCGATGCAGGCGAGCGCCCTTGAAACCGTTCCAGCCAAATCCACTCCGCGCCGCAGATGTGAGCCAGTGTGTCGCGCACCGATCCAAAGCTCGAGCCCATCGGCTTCGTGAACTGTTCGTTCGTCAATTTCGCCGCGGCATCGAGCGAGCGGTGATTCGCCCACGCGTTGTAATCATAAAGCGCGCGCATTTCTTCCGGCGTCATTTCCGCCTCCCGTAGCAATCCCACAGTATGAACAGTGGATTGTCATTCCGAGCGAAGCGAGGAATCTGCTCTTCGCTTTCTACCAATCGCCGTCGCTATTGACCGGCGCTTCCTTCTCCTCTTTTCCCATCTGCGCCGCGTGATAAGACTCGGCATCGGAAGGAAACGTCCCGCCGCGCACATCCTCGCAATATTCGCGCGCCGCTTTCGCGATCATTTTGCCAACGCTCGCATATTGCCTCGCGAACTTCGGCGTCTGGCCGAACGTCAATCCCAGCAAATCGTGGATCACCAGGATTTGTCCGTCGCAATCCGGCCCCGCGCCAATTCCAATCGTCGGAATCCGCAGCTCTCGCGTAATCTGCGCCGCCAGCTCTCGCGGCACCGCTTCCAGCACCACCGCGAATGCACCCGCGGCTTCGACCGCGCGCGCGTCTCGTCGCAGTTGCTCCGCCGCATCGACGGTCTTGCCTTGCACGCGGAACCCTCCCAATGCGTTTACGGATTGCGGCGTCAATCCTACGTGGCCCATCACCGGAATTTCCGCTTCCGTCAGCCGCACAATCAATTCCAGACGCCGCTCGCCGCCTTCCACTTTCACCGCTTCCGCTCCAGATTCTTTCACAAAGCGCATCGCATTCCGTACGGATTCGGCGATGTCGCTGTGGTAGCTGCCGTAAGGCATGTCCGCCACCACCAGCGCCCGCCGGGTCCCGCGCCGCACCGCCCGCGTGTGGTGCAGCATCTCCTCTATCGATACGGGCAGCGTGCTCTCGTAGCCCAGCACCACCATTCCGAGCGAATCGCCTACGAGCAAAACGTCGACACCCTCTTCGTCCAGCAGACGAGCTGTCGGATAGTCGTAGGCCGTCAAACAAGTAATTTTCTGTGAATTGGAAATGGAAGCTGCACCGGAAGATTTCCGCTGCAGTAGATCGGGCACAGTGACTTTCGCATTGCCCGAAGTGGAAAAAACACTCATGGTGGCCTCCGGTGCCGCTCCCTAACCGCAGGATACAGCCCTGTACCTCACATCTATACAAAATACCAAATTCTTTCGCGCGTGACCACAACTTCGGAGCTTTGGAGCTTCGCACCTTGAACGCTTCGCTACAGGTCAGGCTGGAGCGTCCAAGCGCTTTGCATCTCAGCCTAGAATCCTGGAGGGCGTTCTCCGACAACGCCAAAGGCCCGCTCGAGCGCCAGTCCGGCCTGCCCCAAAGTGCCTTCTTCGAACAGCCGCGCAATCAGCGTCACGCCATGCGGGACTCTCCTTGGCGGCGAAAACTTCGGCAACGGTCTGCTCGGATCCGGCGCCCAATCCGTGCGCGCTTCGGTCACTTCCACGAACCCTGCACGCATCGTGAGCGACGGATGGCCTGTGAAATTTGTGATCGTTAACATTTCATCGCGCAGCGAAGGCACAAGAAGCAAATCCACCTCCGAAAAAACACGCTCCATTTCCATCGCCACTTTTCGTCTTAAGCGGTCCGTCTGCACAAAATCGACTGCCGAAAGAAATCGGGACTGCCGGAAAATATTCGGCCAAGCGTCATACGTCTGCACCTTCAATTGGTCGACGGCGTGATTCAGCGTAATTTCCTCGAAGGCCGCCGCGCCTTCGGCGAATAGAATCAGGTTCAGCGAATCATACGGCCAGTCGGGGATACTCACTTCCACAGGAATCATGCCCACTTTCCTGACTGTTTCGAGCGCTGCTCTGTCCACTTCCGTGGCAGGACTTTCTTTCATCCAAGCAGGAAAATATCCGACGCGCAATCCTTTCACGCTTGCGCTCGCGTCGAAATCGAGCCGGCTGGGCACGCTCGTAACGTCGCCGGCGTCCGGCCCGGAAATCGCCTGCAACGCCAGCATGGCGTCCTCAACGCTGCGCGTCATCGGCCCCAACTTATCCAGCGACCAGCACAGCGTCATCGCTCCTGTTCGCGCTACCCGTCCATACGTCGGCCGCAGACCGGTTAGTCCGCAGCGCATGCTCGGACCAACGATGCTTCCGCCTGTCTCG
This sequence comes from Candidatus Acidiferrum sp., assembly GCA_049792735.1. Lineage (GTDB taxonomy): Bacteria > Acidobacteriota > Terriglobia > Acidiferrales > UBA7541 > Acidiferrum. The sequence goes on along the minus strand of JBARBE010000139.1, from coordinate 46,088 downwards.
CTGCCAATCGCAAAACCCACCAGTCCCGCCGCGGTTGCCGCACCTGGTCCAGCACTCGAACCGGAGGATCCTTCTTCGAGCAGCCATGGGTTCATGGTTTGCCCGCCAAACCAAATGTCATTCAGCGCCAGAGCGCCGAGACTTAGCTTTGCGACAAGTACCGCGCCCGCATCGTGCAGGCGCTTCACGACTGCCGCATCTTTGGTTGGCACTCGATCGCGGAACGGCTCCGCACCATAGGTCGTGGGAATGCCCGCCGTATCCAATAAATCCTTCGCTCCCCAAGGAATCCCGTGCAGCGGCCCGCGGTATTTTCCGGCGGCAATCTCCGCGTCCGCTTTTTTTGCCTGGGCCTGCGCTAAATCGCGCGTCAGCGTAATGACGCAGCGCAGCTTGGCATTAAATTTCTCGAGCCTTTCGAGATAAATGCTCGTTAAGCGTTCTGAAGTAATTTTTCGTGCCTCGATCCAGCGGGAAAGCTGCGTCACGGAAGCGAACGCAATGTCCTCGTCGCGCTCCGGCAGCGGCATAGAGTTGTTCGAACTGCGCACAAATAATTCGCGCTCTGGCCCGCGCTTCAACCCGGGCAAAATGGGATCCCATCGTGAATACGGCGCCAATCCCCCTTCCAACGCCACTTTGTGCGGCCCGGCACGCCGTTCGTAGAGCGGCGCCATATTGCTACGCCAGCTGGAGGCGGCCATCGCGCGGTCGGCGCCAGTCATCTCGACTTGCACGAGCTTTTCTGCCTCTGCAAAAGTGGCGGGCGACACCTCCGGCCCCACTGCCGGACCCGTCCCAAACGCCGGCGGCGTACCGGCGGGCGGCTCGGCCGGCTTCTGTTGCGGCGTACTGACGACGGCCGCGCCAACCAGTCCCAGCGATGTTTCCGTCAAAAAATTCCGCCGAGTTGTTTTCATCTCGCCTCCACTCCGAATTTTAGCCGACCATAAATCGTAGGCCGGATCGGATACTGATGTTCGCACAGCTTCAGAAAAATCGGTTTTCCTCATTTTTTTCTGGCATCTTTCGGGGCTCACCAGTAGCATCACGCGGGCGTAGAAGGAGGGTATCGTGAAAAATGATCTCCATGCTGGATTCCGCAGGAAAACTCTTCAGAACGGATTGCTCTTCGTCCTCGCGCTGGCAATTGTTCCGATTGGACTGTCACGCACGTCGTCGAGCGCTCATCCGGATGACGCCGCCGTTCAGCAGCGCGTCGATTCGCTGCTTAAACAGATGACGCTAGACGAGAAAATGGGGCAGCTCAGCCAGCTCTTCGATTTCCGCCCGGAGAAGGCGATCGATGACGCGGTGACGAATGGACAAGTCGGCTCGCTGCTCTTTGTGACCGATCCAGCCGAAATCAACCGGCTCCAGCATCTCGCCGTGGACCACACGCGCCTGCACATTCCGCTTATTTTCGGCTTCGACGTTATCCACGGCTTCCGCACCATTTTCCCGGTGCCCATCGCTATGGCCGCTTCCTGGGATCCTGCGGCGGTCACACGAGCACAGACTATTGCAGCGAAGGAAGCGAGATCTGTCGGGATTGATTGGGCTTTCGCGCCGATGCTGGATATCGCACGCGACCCGCGCTGGGGCCGCATCGTGGAAGGCGCGGGCGAAGATCCGTATCTTGGGTCCGCGATGGCCGTGGCGCAAGTGAAGGGATTTCAGGGCGAGTACATTGGTACGCCGGATCATGTTTTGGCTTGCATGAAGCATTTCGCGGGCTACGGCGCCGCGATTGGCGGACGCGATTACGACGAATCCTATATTCCCGAAACTCTGCTCTATAACGTCTACCTTAAACCTTTTCACGCTGCCGTTAAGGCCGGTATCGGCTGCGCTATGAGCGCCTACATGGATTTGAACGACGTCCCCGCCACGGGGAATCGCTGGCTGCTGCACGACGTGCTTCGCGAGCAGTGGAAATTCAAGGGATTTGTGGTCAGCGACGCGAACTCCGTCAAGAGCCTCGAACGCCACGGCTACGCCAAGGATGTGAACCAAGCCGCGCTCGATGCTTTCACAGCCGGCGTCAACATGGAAATGGCCATCGGTTTTACCGCGTTCTCCAAGGGCCTTCCGGCCGCTCTGCAACAAAAGGAAATCACCCCAGAGCAAATCGACGACGCCGTGCGCCCCATTCTCGAAATGAAAATTCGTCTCGGCCTCTTCGAGCATCCTTTCGTGGATGTGGAGCGCTCGAAGCAGGTGCTCGCCACGCCGGATCACCGCACCATCTCCCGCGAAACCGCCGAGCGCACCGCAGTTCTGCTCCGCAACGAAGGCAAGCTGCTTCCATTGAGCAAAACCGGCGCCAGGAAAATCGCCGTGATCGGCCCGCTTGCCGATTCGCAAATGGATACGATCGGCTCGTGGACGTTTCAAGAGGATCTTCCGGAAACCATCACTGTTCTAGCAGGCCTGCGGAATAAACTCGGTTCGCAAGCCGAGATCGATTACGCGCAAGGCGTGCAGATCGCGCGCAAATTCCCGTCTTTCTTCGACAACATTTTTCATCTGAAGACGCAACCGGTTTGGACTCCCGACGAAGCGAAGGACGAAATGTCCAAGGCCATCCATCTCGCAAGTTCCTCGGACCTCGCCATTCTCGTTCTCGGGGAAGCACAGAATATGAGCGGCGAGGCGGCCTCGCGCGAATCGCTCGAGCTTCCGGGCGAGCAAGAGCAACTGCTCGAATCGGTCGTCGGCACCGGCAAGCCCGTCGTCCTGGTCCTTCTCAACGGCCGCCCGCTCAATATCCAGTGGGCCTCCGAGCACGTCCCCGCAATCCTCGAGGCCTGGTATCCGGGCACCCAAGGCGGCAACGCGGTCGCCAATCTGCTCTTCGGCGACGCCGTTCCCGGCGGCAAACTTCCTTTCACTTGGCCGCGTGGCGTCGGTCAGGTGCCGATCTACTACGCGCACAACACCACGCAAGCTCCGGAAAATCAGGGCAAGCGTTACTGGGATGAAGAAAGCACGCCACTTTATCCTTTCGGATACGGCCTCAGCTACTCAACGTTCAGTTTCAACGACATGCGGCTCAGCAAAACGACGCTCAAGCCCGGCGAGACTCTGGACATCGACGTCGACGTTCAAAATACCGGCTCTTCGACTGCGGATGAAGTTGCTCAGCTCTACATCCATCAAAGGTGGGGCAGCACGTCGCGACCCGTGCGCGAACTCAAAGGATTCCAGCGGATCACTCTCGCGCCGCAGGAAAAGAAGACTCTCCATTTTTCTATCGGTAAGGAGGAGCTGACGTACTGGAGCACCGCGAAGAGAGCGTGGGTTGAAGAACCCTCGACGTTCGACGTGTGGGTCGGGAGCGATTCCACCACGACATTCCGGTCGAGTTTCACGGTCGCGGAATAGCAGAACGGCCATAGTGCAGCCCGCTGACGGCGTTGCTTCCTCTCAAGCCACGAATGGAAAGGCGCGCAGCACTCTCATCCGGGGTCACGCGCTTTGTTCTGCGGTGCGATTTCTCCGTTCTAGTTTGCAGGAACGTGGCGCACGGGCGTCGCTTCGGAGCCGGGGCCGGGTTCGGGAACAGGCTTTGGCATTTCCGAATCCTTGAAGCGCGGCACCATGTCGTCGGCCATCGCGAAGGCGTACACCGCCGAAGCGATTTCGACCGCGCCTTCTCGAACGTCTTCCTCATAAATACGCTCGTAGGTGTCCAGATTGGTGTGATGCGTGAAAGAGCCGTAATCGAAAGGATCCTGGGCTAACCCAATTCCCGGCAATCCGGCATTGTTAAACGAGGTGCTGTCGGTACCGCCGGTTCTGCGACTGTCGCTTTTGAGAACTCCCATGAATCCCCAATCCGCGAACGGCATCATGGCGTCGCGAACCATGTCGGCCGCGCCTTCCGGACCGAATATGCCGGCGCCTCGCGGCTTCCCCGTGCCGGAATCGATGTTGAAGTAGGCATCCAATTTCGCGTACTCGGGCTTCTGGTCTTCAAAACTGCCAAAGTGCTGCTTCACGTAGGCCAGCGAACCGAGCAGACCTTCTTCTTCGCCGCTCCAGAGCGCGATGCGAATGGTGCGACGCGGTTTCAAGTGGAGCGCCGTCAGAATGCGGACGGCTTCGAGCATCATCGAGGAGCCGATGCCGTTGTCGGTTGCACCGGTCGCGTCATGCCAGGAATCGTAGTGGCCGCCGAGCATGACGATTTCGTCCTTTTTGTCCGTGCCCGGAATTTCGCCGATGGCGTTGTACGCGGTTGTACCCTCCGGATATTCCTTGTTCTGGATGTTGATGCGCAGGGTGACCGGCATGCCGTCGTCCATGATCCGGGAAATGCGGCCGTAGCCGTCGTTGCCCATCACGAGCGTCGGCACGGCGCGAGTCCAGTCGTAAGTGCCGTTTTGCTGGGCGACGATGACGCCGTGCGCGCGGCCGGCATCATTGATGCGGACGAGCGCGCCGTTGTCCACCAGGAACTGATCGACTTGCCGCGAGACTTGCTGGCGGGTCAATTGCCCTTCCGGAAGTTTCTGCGGTTCGGGAAACCGGAACGGGCGCGGATTCTTCGCATCGAAACGCGACTTCCATTCGTCCTCGGGACGGCGCATGGGCGCGGGATTCATGTCCTCGGGGACTTCCACATGCTTCCCTACGAAGACGATTGCGCCGCGAACTTTGTCTTTCATCGAATTCAGATAGGCGTCGAGTTCGGCTTGTGTTGGCTGTTTCGGTTCAGCAGGTTTCGGAGCCGGGGGCATTGGTGGCGCGGCCCATTTCGGCTCCGGTGGGGGAGGAGCGCCGCCGAAAAAGTTGAATCCGCCGCCTCTTGGCAGCGCGAGTCCCGGGGGATCGAGTCTCACCACTTGTGCGGTGACGACTCCGCTTGTGCTCGGCGTCCAAGCGAGCGGCTCAACCATAAGAGGTCCGTGAAAGGGCGTAACGGCATCGGCGGAAAGCTCCATATTTTCCCAGCCTGGAACGGGCGCTGCGGCGCTCGGGGGCTGAAACGTCCACGGCTCCAAATGGACATTCGACAATCCCCAGGAGTTCATCGTTTGAACCGCCCAATCGTCCGCACCCTTGAGATTCGGCGTGCCCGTAACGCGTGGGCCGTGCACGTCGGCGATTTCGTGGATGACCCACATAATTTTTGAATTGTTTGTCTCTTCCGCGCGAATCTGCGCATAAATCCCCGCAAGTCCCGGAGCCTGCGCCGGCAGCGGCATCGCCGCCAGCAGTAGGAAACACGCCACGCATGCCAATACTCTTCCCACAGTTCCTCCTCGGCCACAGAATGAGGTCTTCTTTTCAAGGAAACGGATGAATTGCGGCCCGTCAGCCGCAGGCAAATATACGCTTCGACGCAGGCGCAGGCAATGCGCGAGCGGGCAGCAACATAGCGAGTTAAGCCTTTTGGGCCGGTTCAACGGGAGAGGTGGGCGGTTGGGTTTTTGGATTTCTCCGCAGCCGACGCCACGCTTTCCCAAGCAGCCACACTCCCGGCACGATCAGAATCAGCCAAGGAATCAGAGCGACGATGAAAGTGATCAGTGAGGCGAGGCTATCCGCCAGCACTGAACCGGAATCGAGGATGGCATCCCGAACCTGCGAAAACGCACCGCGCGCAGCCCCTGCCGCGGCGGCATGGAAGGAAATGCTTACAGCAATTTTTTCCGTTTCGTTTGCAAGGATCTTGCGCTGCGTTGTTTGGCTATCCAGCTCAGCCTGAGTGTCCGCCAATTGCTGCTGGATGGCGACGAGATCCTGGACGGTCGCCGACGGTTTTTTCAGCATCTCGCGCAGGCTATCGCGGAAAGCGGTAAGGTTTTTGAGTTTGGCTTCGGTATCGATGACTTGGTTCGTCACGTCTTCGCGCTCGGTGGTATGCGTGCCAATCTGTCCCAGCGTTTGAATCTTGGCTAGGAGCGTTTGTAAATCGTCGGGCACGACTCTCATCGTGATCGAGCCGGAAGGCACTGCGCCTCCGGTCGGTGTAGTTATGGTGGAGGTCAAGACTTCGCAGCGGACCGTTTTGCAGAAAGCGATGGTGGCCTCCCAAGATTTCTGCAGATTCTGTTCCGGTGTCACTACTTCCAGCTTGTGTCGTTCCGCGATGAAACTCTCAGAGGCCCCAGCACTCGGCGTCAGACTTACCATCATGGACATCGCCTCGCCGCCCCACTGCGCACCTCCTGTGACACTTTTCTTTGCGCAGCCAGCCGCTACCAAGCCCAAGGCTGCAAGGCTGAGCGCAATAGTTTTTTGGCCCATGGCTTTCCTCCTTCCGAATTCGAGCGAACGACGATACATCTCGAGGATGATTGGCTCAACAAATCTGTGGGAGCAAAACCCGCCCTGACACTTGGGGATTCTCACAAGGTTCACTTTCTTGTTTCGGACCTCGTCAGCAAACTACTTTGCGAACTTTAATTCGAGGCTGACTAAATTGCGCACCCAACGGGCGGGGCGCTTGTCTTCCGAAACCACCAGCTTGAACGGGCCGGAATGCGCATCGAGTGGCTGACTGTTCATTGCGTCGGCGACGATGACTTCTCCGGGATGAAAGCTGGGGTCGGCTTCGGCGAGTGCAACCACCGCGACGTAGCCGTCGGCACCAGTGGCCACGATGTAAGCGCCGAGCGTTGGGCCGCGGAGTTTAGCGCCCAGTGGCGCGTCCATTTTTATGAGCAAGTCGGACACGCGAACTCCGGAGTAGGTTTCGTCAGCCTTGGTGTGTTCATTGTGTACGGTGACGGTGGTGAGGGGCAGAACTTTGAATTCGGCGGGCGTCAAGATCAGGTCATCGTGATACGGATGCGCCGAGATGCGTAAATCATTCTTGGTAGTGTCGGGATCTGGATAGACAATCGGCGAGCCCGTCTCCCCGAGCTCAAGGTGGACGGGGATGATCTGGATGTCTTTGGCATTCTGGACATTTATGAATGTGTCCACCGCTTTGAAGCCGGGAAAATCCACGAACAACGCGTAGCCACCCGGAGTCAAATCTAGAGAGAGCTGGCCCTTCTCGTCCGTTTCCATTTTTGGCGGCGCGAAATCAGGGGCTGGCACGAGCCGAATGGGCACGTGAGCGACGGGCGCTCCGGCGGGTTCAGTGATCTCGATGCGGACATGGGTGATCGCTGGCTGTTGAGCGTGCAGCGTGGCTGGAAGCGGCAACGCGCCGAACAATGCCGCGATGTATGCGGCGCAAAAAAGAACGAAGCGTGGATATGCCCGAATCATGCCGCCAGCATAGCGCGGAACGGTGCTTTAGTCAGCAGGCCCGGCGCGGTCAATCCAGATAGAAGACTTCCTGCATCATGGCGAATTTTTCGCCGGGTTTCAGGCCGGGAACGGGATCGAAGAGCTTGGCCATTTCTTGCTGCCACTTCAGATTGGTGGGATCTTGATCGAGCGCGCGCCAGGCGGCGTCGAAATCATCGACTTGCATGACGAGGAATAAATCCTGGTCGCGGCGGAAGATGGAATATTCGGAGATGCCGACTTCCTTGAGTTTGGCGAGCAAAACAGGCCAGACGTTTTTGTGCGCGGTATCGTATTCATTTTCCTTGCCGGCTTTGATTCGCAAGCGGAATGCGGTTCGAGGCATGTGGACCTCCCAACTTCGTTTGCGTGACCCTAACGGCTCGCGGACGCGGTTGCCGGCGGGTGTTCGACGCCCAAATAGTTTCCGTAGCCGACAACAATTGTCGAGGACACCAGGACAAGAAGGCTTAGGGCGACGAGCCACTTGGTGCGGCGGCCGGTGCCTCTCCATTCGTGCAGGGCGATGCCCCAAAGTGTGCTGAAGATGATGATGCTGGCCATGTGGAGAGTCCAACTGGAGAATTTGTAGCGGCCCATTTGGGTTTCACCCATGGTGTAGAAGAAAAACTGGAAATACCAGGTCGTTCCGGCCAGGGCGGAGAAGAAATAGTTGGAGAGCATGGGCGCTCGGGAGGGACTGAATGAATTCGCGTTTGCGAGCTCGGCCATTTCTTCGGCGGGAGCGTCGATTACGTTTTCGAGGATGGGCTCGTCAGTGCGCGAGGGGACTGGGCCGCGGACTTTGGAGGTGAAGTATTGGTAGCCGGTGCGGTTGCGGACATTCAGGATGGCGCACCAGATGAAGTTTGTAGTGAATCCGCCAAGCAAGACTACAACTAATACAGGAAGACCTTGCCAGAGGACGGGTGTGCCGTGGCGAATCGTTAGAGCTTTGATGGGATCGCCGGCAGCTAACCCATACGCGAAGCAGGCGCTCATAACGCCGGAAAATGTGGCAACCACCAAGCCTTTTTTGAGATTAAATTCCTTGATGGAGGCGCGCTTTTGCTCCTCGGAAAGTTCGTTCTCTTTGGACATGCCCGCCATTCCGGCGAAGACGATTCCGAGAAGACAGACGCCGACCCCCACGAGGATGGTGCGGCCAGAGAGAGTGCCGAGAACTTCCGATGCGAACTGGCCGCGGAAAATGGGGGGCATCAGCGTGCCGAAAGCGGCGGTGTAGCCGAGCGCGACGGCCATGCCGAGAGAAATGCCGAGATAGCGCATGGTCAGGCCGAACGTGAGCCCGCCAAGGCCCCAAAGGACGCCGAAGGTGTAGACCCAAAAAAGGCTGCTGCGCGGAGCTTCGTGAAGGACGCGGAGGAGATCGCTGGTCATTAATGAGGCCAGAATCCATGGCGCGATGATCCAACTGAAAAATCCGCCGACGAGCCAGTAAGTTTCCCAGGCCCAGACTTTTACACGGCGAAAAGGAACGTAGAAGCTGCCGGAGGCGAGTCCGCCGAGCCAGTGAAAGAAAACGCCGAGCAGCGGATTTGGTCCCAAGCGGAATCCTTTCCAGTACTGGATCGATGCGCTAACTGACGGGCGCTCCAGGGTGGCCGAAAAACAGGCGGCCGAGCACGGGGTGCGACTTTAGATAGGATGGAGCGAACGGTCAACACAAAAGCGGTGGATGTATGGGAATGACTGGGCGCTTGCCGGGATGGTAGGGTTGCAGTATGGTTTCGAGGTTTCGTCGTGGCGTTTCCGCAGACATACAGCTTGCGGACTTTTCTGCCATAGCCAGGGAATCCTGATGAAGATCCAAGAAAAGCTGCGCTATTTGGAAGACCGGTGGGATGGGCGCGTGGCGAGCGCGCTGGATGAGGCGGAACTGTTGCGCTACCGGTCTAACCTGCTGGGTTCCGACCTGCGCATCACGAATTTTGGCGGGGGAAATACCAGCTCGAAGATTATGGACGCCGATCCGCTGGATGGATCGCCAAAAGAAGTGCTGTGGATTAAGGGAAGCGGCGGCGACATTGGGAGCATCCAGCGAAATGGATTTGCCACGCTTTATTTGGAGAAGCTGCACGCGCTGGCGGGACGCTATCGCGGAGTCGATTTCGAAGATGAGATGGTGGGTTTTTATCCGCTTTGTGTTTTCGGTAGCAATGCGGTCGCGGCGTCGATCGATACACCGCTACACGCGTTTCTACCGTACAAGCATGTCGACCATCTGCATCCCGATTGGGGTATCGCGCTGGCTGCAGCGGCGAACGGGCGCAAGAAAATGGAAGAGTTTAACCGCGTGTACGGCCACAAGCTGGTGTGGTTGCCATGGCAGCGACCTGGTTTTGAACTGGGCATGATGCTGCGCGAAGCGGTACGTGGAGCAGGGGACTGCGATGGCGTGGTTCTAGGTGGCCACGGGCTTTTTACTTGGGGAGCGACGCAGCGCGAGTGCTATTTAAACACGATCACGATCATCGATCAGCTCGGGCAATTTGTATCGGAGCATTTGGAACGGCGGGGAGAGAAATTGTTTGGCGGCAGCCGTCTCGCCGCTCTTGAGAATCATGCACTGCTTGCTCAAGAAATTTTTCCATTTATTCGCGGACGCGTTTCAACCAAGAATAGGCTGATTGGCCATTTCAATTGCCTTCCCGAGGTCTTGCGATTTGTGAACTCGTCGGATGTTCGGGAGCTTGCGCACCTCGGGACAAGCTGTCCCGACCATTTCATCCGAACGAAGATTCGGCCGCTGTTCGTCGATTGGAAACCTCGGCCGGACTTGGCGGGTTTACGCGAGGCGATTGACGGCGCGCTTGCAAAGTATCGCGAGGAATATGCGGGCTACTATGCGTCTTTTGCGTTGCCCGATTCTCCGAAAATGCGCGATGCGAATCCGACAGTGGTGCTTGTGCCCGGCATCGGCATGTTCAGTTTCGGCAAAAACAAAACGGAAGCGCGAATTACGGGTGAATTTTATACGAACGCTATTCACGTGATGGAAGGAGCCACGGCACTGAGCTCGGGAGCGAAGCCGGCTGTACTACCGCAGGCTGGCCCGGCGGCGAAGACAGAGGCATTCAGCGTGCATTCCAACTATGTGGCGCTGCCGCCGTCGGAAGCATTTCGGATTGAGTATTGGCAACTGGAAGAAGCAAAGATTAGGCGGCAACCTCCGGAAAAGGAATTGAGCCGGCAGGTCTGTTTGGTTGTCGGCGGCGGGAATGGAGTCGGGCGAGAGACAGTTTTGCTCGCGGCGCTTCGCGGTGCACATGTCGTCGTGGCAGATAGGGATTTGGAAGCTGCGAAGGGCGTGGCCGCTGAGGCGCAGAAAATTGGCGGCAAGGAAAGCGCGTCTGCGGTGGAGATAGATATTCGTGAACGGGAATCCATCCGGCGCGCACTTCGCGAAACGATTGCGGCATATGGCGGCGTGGATATTATTGTGAATACGGCGGCGATCTTTCCCTCGTCGCCGGACGGACAAATCAATGATGCGCAGTGGGGGCTGACTCTGGACGTCAACGTGACGGCCAATCATCGGCTGATCGAAGAGGCATCGAAAATACTGCAAGAGCAAGATCTAAGCGCGAGCGTCGTTTTGGTCAGCTCTGCAAACGCGGTCGTTCCGAAACATGGAAGCGAGGCGTACGACGTAAGCAAAGCGGCGGTAAGCCATTTGGTTCGCGAATTCGCGATTTCGCTGGCGCCGAAAGTCCGGGTGAACGGGATCAGCCCGGCGACTGTCGTCAAAGGTTCGACGATGTTTCCCCGCGATCGGGTGATCGCGTCGCTCAAGAAATATTCGATTCCCTTCGACAGGGAAGCTTCGGACGAGCAGTTGCGTTCCTTGCTCGCGGATTTCTATGCAAAGCGTACTCTGACTCACCAACCGATCGACCCTCAAGATTGCGCGGCCGCCATCTTGTTTCTCGCGGGACCGCAGGCTCGTTGCACGACTGGCCATTTGATCCCCGTGGACGGTGGATTGACGGAAGCCTTTCTGCGATAGGCGGCTTTTTTTCGAATCTAATTCCAGTCAGCCGAGGGAACGAGACGATCCATGGATTCGGGGGCAAAGCGGAAGGCATTGGTAGCGATTGATTTGGGCGCACAGAGCTGCCGTGTTTCACTGCTGCGCTGGAATGGAAACGAGCCAGAAATCGAGTTCATTCACCGCTTCTCGAACGGGCCGGTTTCGACGGACGAGGGCTTGCGGTGGAATATGGACGCGATCTTGGGGGGAGTCGTCGCGGGATTACGCGCATGCGCGGCCCGCGCTCCTGAAGGAATTGCATCCATCGCTGTAGACGGGTGGGCCGTCGACTACGTGCGGCTGGACAACAGAGGCGAGGCCATCGCACTTCCCTTTTGCTACCGGGACACAAGAACAGAAAAGGCGGAAAGCGAGGTGCACGCCCTTTTGCCCAGTTCGAGGCTCTACTCGTTGACGGGGATTCAAATTCTGCGCATCAATACGTTGTACCAACTGCATGCCGACAAGCAGGCCGATTGCGATGCGCACATGCCTTGGATAAATCTTCCAGAATTCATCAGCTATCGCTTATCCGGAAAACGAGTGAGCGAATACACCAACGCAACACACACTGGGCTCGTGGCGTTAGGAACTCATTCGTGGTGCCAAGAGATTTTCCGAGAACTCGGACTGGATGTTGCGGCCGCGCCTGAAATCGTTCCTAGCGGCACGGTGCTTGGAGCGTTATCTGCTGAGTTCGCTGAAAACCCGGCGCTTCGAGAAACGAAAGTCATCGCCCCGGCTTGCCACGACACGGCTTCCGCAATCGCGGCAATTCCGGCGGCTGGCGACGACTGGGCCTTTATTAGTTCCGGAACATGGTCCCTGGTTGGGACCGTTCTCGAGGCTCCTTGCGTTGGCGAAGAAGCGCGCGCGTTGAACTTTACAAATCTCGGCGGCGTTGGCGGAAGAATCTGCTTTCTGAAAAACGTGAACGGGATGTGGCTGCTCCGCCAGTGCATGGAAGAGTGGGAGGCGCGCGGTATCCGCTGGTCGTTTGAGGATCTGCTTTCGCGTTGTGCCGCTTTGCCGGCTCCCGGGGCGCTGATCGAGGTCGATGAACCTGAATTGATGGTTCCCGGACAAACGATCGACAAGATCAACTCCCAACTCGAGCGTCTCGGACAGGCACGGCTAGGTTTTGACACTGACTCGTGTGCCGCGCTTGCGAACACGATCTTTCACAGTCTAGCGGCTCGCTACTCCGAAGTAGTCCGGTCCATCGGGAAGATCACTGGGAAGAGGTTGAAGCGACTTTTTATCGTTGGCGGAGGAAGCAGGAACAACCTGCTCAACACACTGACGGCTCAGCGCACGGGCCTCGAGGTCCTTTCTGGCTCTGCGGAAAGCACGACCATTGGGAATTTCGCTATCCAGCTGGCGACTGGTGAGAACGACTGGGATTTTTCGAAAGGCGTTTCCGCGAAATCGGTCGCGAAATGGGCCGAGCGGCTGTCCGCGAGTTCTTTCGTATTCTCGGAGGATCGCGAAATCAGCTAGCATCTGATCCAGATGTACAAAATATGCGGTTCCATGGAGCGTTTGCCATGAACGAAAAAGCGGCCGAAGTTGTAGCGAAAGCGCTCGACAATTTCAAAATTGAATTGCCTTCCTGGGGATTCGCCAATACGGGCACGCGCTTCGGAAAGTTCATCCAAGCCGCGGCCGCGACCACCATCGAGGAGAAATTCAGCGATGCGGCGCAGGTTCATGCCGTCACGGGAGCATGCCCGACTCTTGCTCTGCATGTTCAGTGGGATTTGCCGAAAGGATTGCAAGACGTAGCTGAGATCCAAAAGCTGGAGAAGCAGTTTGGCATTCGCGCGGGATCCATCAATCCCAACATCTTTCAGAATCAGGAGTACAAGTTTGGCTCGATTGGGAATCCTGAATCCGGAATTCGGGCGACGGCGATCCGGCACATTCTGGATTGCGTGGCAATCTCGGACGCCTTGGGTTGCCGAGACATCGCACCGTGGTTTGCGGACGGTTCCAACTATCCCGGCACGCAAAACATGCGCAAACGCATCGGGTATTTTGAGGAAGGGCTACGAAAAATCCACGATGCTTTGAAGCCAAGCCAACGGCTACTTTTGGAATACAAGCCCTTCGAGCCGGCCTTCTATCACACGGACATTGCCGATTGGGGAATGGCTTTTCTCCTGGCAAAGGGAGCCGGGCCTCAAGCATTTGTTCTGGTGGACACAGGACACCACTACCAGGCCCAAAACATCGAGCAGATTGTGGCCTGGCTGCTGCATCATAAGATGATTGGCGGGTTCCATTTCAATGATCGGCGCTATGCCGACGACGATCTGACGCTCGGGTCGATCGATCCCTACCAAATTTTCCGCATTTTTCACGAGATTAGGATGTTTGAATGGGAATCGGGAACGACGGCCGATATCGCGTATATGGTCGATCAAAGTCACAACCTCAAGGGGAAGATCGAGGCCATGATTCAGACGGTATGTACCGCGCAGGAGCTCTATGCGCGAGCGGCTCTCGTCGATCACGCGCGCCTCGCGAAGCTTCAAGGGGAATGTTCGCTGGTCGACGCGGAGGAAGTCCTGCGCGGTGCATTCTGGGAGGATGTCCGGCCCGCCCTCCGCGAATGGAGAAAATCGCGCGGCTTGCCGGAAGATCCGATGCTGGCGTTTCGCGGAAGTGGATACCTGGAACGAATCACGCGCGCGCGAAGTGAAAAGAATCGCGGCGCAACGGCGAGCTATGCCTAGGAGAGCGTGGCAATGCGGCGGACCAAGCCAGAGAAAAGCTGCCCACAAAATATCGCTGATCTATCGGTCGGGTCGGAAGCTTAGGTCGATCGCACAAGTTGCTTCGACCCCCAGCGTTCGTCACTGAAAGCTCAGCCGTGGTGAAACTTACCTTGGCAGCTTCCACCTTCTGCATCTTGCGAAGTGCCTGCACTGCACGCTGGACGAGATCGTCGGTGGAGTACATGCGACGTTGCGGAGGAAAATACGGCGCTGTGAATTACGCAGATGGAGACGATGTGCAGGAGGCGGCGCGGGAGAGCAGGAGGTCGCGTTCGCGCGTGTTTTGAGTTTGGGCGGCGGCGCGTTCAAATTCGGCGCGGGCTTCGCTAACGCGGCCTAGCTTGCGCAGCAGGTCGCCGCGAACGCTCGGGAGCAAGTGGTAGGACTTGAGCGCGGGATCGTCGGCGATGGCATCGATGATGGTGAGGCCCGCGGCGGGGCCTTCGGCCATGCTCACCGCGACGGCGCGATTTAGCTCGACGATCGGCGATGGAGCGACGTGCGAGAGCGCGGAGTAGAGTGCCGCGATGCGAAGCCAGTCCGTTGCATCGGCGGTGAGCGCGCGGGCGTGGCAGGCCGCGATCGCGGCTTGCAGCGTATAGGTGCCGATGCGGCCGAGCGCGCGGGTCAATTCTTCGGCGCGCGCGAGAGCGGCGAGGCCGCGGTGAATCAAGAGTTGATCCCACAGGGTGCGATTTTGCTCGAGCATCAGAATTGGTTCACCGCTTGCGCTGACGCGAGCACGCGTGCGACTCGCTTGAATTTCCATTAGCGCGACGAGGCCGTGAACTTCGGGTTCGCCAGGTGCGAGTTCGGCGAGGATGCGGCCGAGCCGGAGCGCGTCTTCGCAGAGCGCGGGGCGATGCCAGTCGTCACCCGCGGTGGCCGAGTAGCCTTCGTTGAAAATCAGATAGATCACCTGCAAAACATTTGCGAGACGTTCAGAAAGTTCAGCCCCGCGCGGAACTTCGTAGGGCACGTGTGCATCGGCGAGTGTGCGTTTGGCGCGGACGATGCGCTGCGCGATCGCAGGCTCGGGCACGAGAAAGGCGCGCGCAATTTCGGAAGTGGTGAGGCCGCCGATCAGGCGCAGCGTGAGAGCGAGTTGCGCGTCGGTGCCGAGCACGGGATGGCACGAGGTAAAAATCAGGCGGAGAAGGTCGTCCCCAATCTCGTCGTCGAGCGCTGAGGCGTAGTCGGGCACGGATTTTTCCTGCTTCTCCTCGAGTTCGCGGCCGAGTTCTCCGTGTTTGCGTTCGAGGAGCGAGCGCCGGCGGACGAGATCGATCGCGCGATGCTTTGCCGCGGCCATGAGCCACGCGCCGGGATTCGACGGGACGCCTTCTGTCGGCCATTGTTCGAGCGCGGCGACGAGCGCGTCATGCGCGAGATCTTCGGCGGTGCCGACATCTTGCGTGATGCGCGTGAGGCCGGCGATCAGGCGCGGCGATTCGATTCGCCAGACGGCGTCAATCGCGGCGTGCGTGCCGGCGCCTGATTGAGGATTTGTTGAGTGAGTGCCAGAGGACATGGCTGACACTCATCACAACATTTTTCATGTGACGCTGCAATGCGCGGAAAGGGGTTCTCCTATTTGTTACGTATAGCGAGAAAAGCTTCCGCCGCCCCTAAACGCCCGGAAGCTCTCTCTACATGTGCGTCGAATGACGCGCGTCGAAATCGAAACGCATCGCCAAATATTGGCAGGTGAGTCTCAGCGAGTTACAAAGCTATTACTGGCCCGGCTCAGCGCCGGCGTCTCCGAACTTCTTTTGGATCTCCTTTTGGGTCTCGGGATCGAAGTCGGTTACGTCAAACATCCGGCGGACTTCGACCATTTCGTTGTCCGAGCCGGGGATGCGCGAGGCCCATTCGAGCGCCTCTTCGCGCGACTTTACCTGGATGATCCAGTAGCCGCCGACCACTTCCTTCGCTTCGGGAAACGGACCGTCGGTGACTTTCGACTTTCCGCCTTTGAAGGTGACACGCGCGCTCATCGTCGCGGGCGGGGTCAGCCCGTCGAGCGCGAGCAGCACGCCGGCTTTCCCCAGTTGTTCGTTGTACTTGCCCATTGCCTCCATGGCTTTCAGGTCGGGCACCCAGCCGGGTTTTGCGTTTTCGTAGTCTTTCGGAAACATGATCATCATGTAGCGCATGGTCTTCTCCTTGAAGGTTGAGCGGACGCCGTATCAGGGCCTCTACTTTTATATAGGAGCTTGGGCTGCGCCAGGCCTGGAAAGTTGCGCGTGGCCGGGTGCGCGGTGCGGCTCCACTTACGCGTCGAACGGGGCGGACGGGAATCGACAAATAACTTAATGTTTTTTCGTGTGGCCGAGGATGCCGGAAACAGGGTATTTAGCTCTAGGAAGGTGAGGCGACGATGATTCCGGAACTGGATACAGAGCGGATCTGGCTGCGGCCGGTGCGGCCCGAGGACTCCGGGCAGACACAGAAACTTTTTCCGCAGTGGGAAATTGTGAAGTATCTCGGCGCGGTGGTGCCTTGGCCCTATACGCCCTATTTCTACGCTCTAAGTCCCCTGGCATGAGTTATGGCGGAGAGGGAGGGATACTCACCCTGGCCTTTGGGCTATCCCCTCCTGTTTTCATCAAGTTACATTAAGACCGCATGAATATTGGCGATTTCAACGATCTCGCCATACTCAACTGCCTCTCCTGTTTCAACCATTTGAGTCAAATTTCGGCTCTAAACAGACACCAAAGACACCAAGGAAGTGCTACAACATCTGCGCTATTTCGTGGCGGCCGCAGAGGCGGAGAGCCCCACAGAGCCGGCCAAAAAGAAAACTCCACGCTTCACGGCCTTCCTTGTGTTTGCTGCGGTGACGAGAGCGATTTTCTTTGACGCCCTTTGCATATTCGGTTTTTCCCCTAAGATCATGCACCGTTTCGTCTGCTCGTCAATAACTCTGTCTTACATGGAGCAGTCTCCGTCATACACAATGATGCCATCAATACCAATACAGCTCCTGCGCTGGCGATCCAGAGGGGCGCGGCAAGTCCGTAACGATTTGCTGCGGCCCCGGCCACTGCGGGCGCTATCGCACCGCCTACTATTTCTCCAGCCAGCGTCGCCAGTCCGACGGCCGTGGCCGCTAATTTTGCAGGAACACTTTCTGTCGGGACGAGAACCAGCACCAGCGGTGCGATGCCCTGTCCTCCGTTAGCAAGAAATCCAGCGGTTGCCATCAACCACGGATGGGCAATCAGGAACGGCACCTGGTAGGTGAGCGGCGCAGCTGTTGAGACTATCGCGGCAAAAATCAATGTATTCTTTCGCCCCGCTCGATCGGAAATCCACGGGATGATCCAACCCCACATAAAAGCGCCCAACCCGCCTGCGCCGATAATCAACCCCGCCAGTGTCGCGGACCGCTGCGAAACCTCCGTGATATACAGCGGCGCGAAAACATGCATCACGAATAGCCATGTCATGAAACCAACGGCACCCAAACAACAGAGCAACATGTTGCGATACCGAAGCAGCGACAGATACTCCTTCAGAGAGGGCTTGGCGTGGTGCAAGCCGGCGCCTTCTGCTTCCTCAGGCTCCTTCACAAATCGCCAAATCAGCAGCCCCAGAATCATTCCCGGCAATCCGGTCACAAGAAAGGCTGTGCGCCAGCCGAAGCGCGCGGCGACCTGCGTCGTCAGAACCGGCGCCAGCGCTAGCCCGACCAGCGCCCCGGCGCTGACCATGATTCCGATATTGCGTCCCCGATTTTTCGGCTCGGAAGATGCTTCGATCATCGATGTCATCGTCGGAAATGTTGGACCCTCGGCAACCCCCAATAAGGTCCGAATAAACAGCAATTCTCCGAATGATCGTGCAACGCCGGAAAGCCAGGAAAACACCGAAAACAGGAAGACAGTTGGAATCAATATGGGGCGCCGTCCAATGCGATCAGACACCGCTCCAAAAATCAAACCGGATCCTGCCCATGCGAGCGCCAGGGCCGATGCCAGCAGCCCAACTTGCTCGTGACTCAGGTGGAGCTCCGGCGCAATAAAAGGCGCAAGATACAAAACGCTCATCCGCGCCAGAAACACGCTCCCCCAAGTAAAGAAAAAGAGTATGACCAGCCCCGTTTGATATCGCTTGGTTTCGGGCAATGCCTTTTCCTCTCTGTGCGGCGCGCTCTCTGTTTGTTGCGGCTCCGTTCGTCCGCTTATTAAAACCCAATCACGTTCGAACAGCCCACAACTCCTCTGGACCGCGGGTCAGTCCATCGGCAGGCCCACATAGTTTTCGGCAAGTGACGCCGATGCCGCCCGCGAACTCGTCACATAATCCAGCTCGGCGAGTTGCCTCCGCAGATCAAAGTCGTTCTCCCCTGAAAATCGGTGCAACATCGACGTCATCCACCAGGAAAATCGCTGGACCTTCCAGACCCGCCACAGGCAACTTTCCGAATAGCTCTCTAGAAGCTGAGTCTTTCTCGTTGCGTAGTATTCGCCCAGCGCTCGCGAAAGCACCTGAACGTCGGCCACGGCCAGATTGAGCCCTTTCGCTCCCGTCGGCGGAACAATGTGCGCCGAATCGCCCGCGAGGAATAGCCTGCCGCACTGCATTGGCTCTGCCACAAAACTGCGCATCCCGGTGATTCCTTTCTGAACCACCGGGCCTTCCGCAAGTTTCCAGTTATCGTTCGTAGCGAGTCGTTCGCGCAGCTCCTCCCAAATCCTTTCGTCCGGCCAATCGGCGATGTCTTCTTCCGGCGGACACTGAATATAGAGCCGCGATATCTGCGCCGAACGCATACTCAGCAAAGCAAATCCGCGATCGTGATACGCGTAGACGAGTTCCTTCGAAGAGGGCGGCGCCTGCGCGAGGATTCCAAGCCATGCAAAAGGGTAGATTCGTTCGAAGACGTTCAGCGTCCCTGTCATAATCGACGGCCGGCAAACTCCGTGAAAACCATCGCAGCCTGCTATGAAATCGCAGCGTAGCTCCTCCGCGGAACCGCTCTTTTGAAATCGAATCTTCGGCTTTGTCCCGTCAAATTCGATTAGAGCCACGTCCTTGACCTCAAAAATAAGCTGACCTTCCGCTGCGGTCCTGGCCTCGATAAGGTCTTTCAAGACCTCGTGTTGCGCGTAAACCATCACCCCCTTGCCGCCGGTCAGCTCCTTAAAGTCGATTCGGTGCCGCTTTCGCCCGAATTGCAATTCGATCCCGTGATGCACAAGTCCTTGCCTCATCATGCGGCTGCCGACACCCGCTTCGTTCAGCAAATTCACCGTGCCTTGCTCCAGGATGCCCGCGCGCACGCGCTCTTCGATGTACTCCCGGCTCCGCGCTTCCACAACAACGGACTCGATTCCCTGTAAATGTAAAAGATGGGAGAGCAGCAATCCGGCCGGTCCTGCCCCTACAATTCCAACTTGAGTTCTCACGCGGGTTTGCCTTTAACGCGCACCAATCTTGTGGAACTCATTCATCGCTGATGCTCCAAGATGACCTCGGAAGCCACATGAAATGCGGAATTCGCAGCCGGCAATCCACAATAGAGCGCCGTCTGCAGAAGCACTTCCTGAACCTGTTCCTTCGTCACACCAATGTTCAGCGCCGCCCGCAAATGCATCCGCAATTCCTCGGGCCGGTTCAGCGCGACCATCATCGCCAACGTGAGCATGCTGCGCGTCTCTTTCGGCAGGCCTGGCCTGCTCCAGATTTCACCCCATGCATAGCGCGTCAGGAAATCCTGAAACGCATCCGTGAATTCATTGCGGTTTTTCAGCGTTGCCTCGACATGCGCATCTCCCAAGACGGCGCGGCGCGTCTTCATTCCCTGTTCATAACGCTGGCGTTCATCCATCGGATGATCTCCTCAACTTTCAAGAAACGAGTCCCGATCCTCGATAGGGCGGTCCACATCTTCCGTCCTCAACCTTCAAAACTCCAAGCGGCAAATTCCCCTATTCTCGGGGAGACCGGCGAGGACGTTGACCAGGCCGCCGGGTGGATGCTGGCCGGCGCTTCGTGGAGGCCAATCGCAAGGCCCCTTTCAGTAAATCCCGCACGGCGTCGGAATTTGCTTGCGAAAGGCGAACCAGAACCCATGGATAATTTCGGTAATGATCCGTAATGTAGTAGGTCTTCGGTTCCGCAGCCATCATTTCTCCGCGCTCTTCGAAAGTCGTGCCCACAACCAGCGAGTCTCCATCCTCACGAAGACGCGCCAGCAACTGGCCACCGGCCTTGAAGGCAGCGGTTCCATAGGACGTGCCTTCCTGAACGTTTTCAAGAGATAGCGCAATCTTGCGGACATCCTTGAACGTGATCGCCATCGCGTTTCCTTCGCTCGATCCGCTCGCCTGAAACCAGCATCGTCGGAATGCGGTCAGAGCATTAGCCTTATGCAGGCGAGTATAGGGTTCGTAGGTCAATTCATCTGCGATGCGGTTTCTTGTTCCGGAAGGAATCCACTTTATGGCACGCAATCGGCCTCTTCCGCACACGACGCCTGACCAAGACGTAGCGAGACCTGCTGTCCACTCCAGACGTTGTGGAATCGCTAGAAAGAATACTTCAAAGAGAACTGAAGTTGCCGCGGGTTAAACATGGTTCGCGGCCCTCCGAACAACGGGTTCGCAACAGGCGGTCCACCTGCGGGACAGTTGCTGTCTTGCACTTGCTCGATGGCCAAGGACGCGGCATCCTTATAATGGCTAGGAACAACCCCGCCGCAGAAGTTATACGTTCCATACACGGACGTCACTTCGTTCACATTCGCCCGGTTCAGAGCGTTGAACGCGTCCACCGCAACCTCGATCCTGTCGTGTTCGCGGAAATTAAAGTATCGCGATACGCGAAGGTCCCACGCCACCAGCGAATCTCCCCAGTACGTATTTCGAGCCGTGTCTCCGACCCGATCTGTCACTGGGTTTGTGTCCCCGTTGGCGTCAAATCCCACAAACATGGTGAAGGGACGCCCGGATTGCGCCGTGATGATGCTGCTCAGCTCGAAATTACGCAGCAGCGTCTTCTCAGGCCCGTCCGCCGTGAAGTTGGCAATAAAGCGGTTGCGAATGTCCTGGTTCGAATTGGCCCGTTCGAGTGGCCGGTCATAAAAGTCCTGCGGTGTGCTCACAAACGTCGTAAACGTTCCATCGTCCAATGTTTTCGAGAAAGTGTAGTTGGCATTGAAACGCAAGTAGTTCCCGAGGTGCTGCGTCGCCTGCAGTGTCGCTCCATGATAAACGCTGTTTCCGCTGTTGTCCGTGAAGTACAGCAGTCCGGAATTGGTATAGAGTGCCCCGCTGAAATTGGCTTTGCCGCTTGGCCAGTCGGGAGGAGGAGCGCCGGCTGCAGCGCAGCTTGTCGCCGCGTTCGTTATTCCCGCCTGCGAGCAGACGTTCAAGTTTTCTGCCCGAACCAGCTTGTGTGCTGAAACAAAAAGATACCCGGCGCTGACCACCAGCCCGTGCCCGAGTTCCCTGTCAATTTGCAAATTCGCCTGCTCCGAGTAGGGAATGCGGCTGTTGTGATCCACCATCCCGGCGCCCGCCGTTACGGTCGTCCCGGCGGGTCCTGTAATATATTGTGGTGGCACCATCCCCGTCGTAATCAAAGTCGCAGCGGCCTGCGCTGGGAAGATGACTTGCCCTCCAGGATTTGGCGGCCCAGGCGTCAACTGGTTCAAAACCCAAGTTGCCGAATTTGCGCCCGTTCGAATCCCGGGCAAGTTCTCGTTCGGAATGATCACCGGCTTCTGCGGCTGGGTGATGAACAGGAACGAAAGGTTGAATCGGTCGTCGAACATTCCAAAGCCGGCCCGGATGACCGTACGCGAGTCAGGCGAATAGGCCAGTCCCACTCTGGGTTGCCAGCCTCGGTAATCCGGATTGATCTGTTTTTCCAAACCCTTCTCAAAGTCCCAGCGCAGTCCATAGTTGAATGTCAGCTTGGGAGTGATTCGCCACTGATCCTGGGCGTAGAATCCGTAATAGCTATGGTCTAAAGTTTCCGAGAAATTCGCCGCTTGCGACGGCAGATAGGCGTTGGACCAACTGCCCGGAGTGCATCCGCCCGCCGGACATAGCGACGGCGGCTCGAATCCCGGTGTGACCGGCCCGGATCCTACGGGAGCGCCCCA
Source organism: Candidatus Acidiferrum sp. (assembly GCA_049792735.1). Classification (GTDB taxonomy): domain Bacteria; phylum Acidobacteriota; class Terriglobia; order Acidiferrales; family UBA7541; genus Acidiferrum. The sequence goes on along the minus strand of JBARBE010000139.1, from coordinate 23,884 downwards.
AAATACGATTGGTGTCCCGTCGAGGAACGGTGGCAGGGGGCAGGTGTCGCCCGGATTCAGTGATGAGGGTATGTCCGCGCTCGGGTTCACGAAATTCGCGAACTCCACCAGACAATTGACTCCGGGCAAGACGATGCGCATCGGCGTAAATCCCGGCCATATCACAAAATTGTTTATGAAATTTGTGTCCACTCCGAATTTCGCAAGATGCTGTCCCTTCACCCACGCCACGGAATCTGTGGCCTGCACGCGGCTTTCATAGATTGCGTCCAACACGCCAAAGTTATGGCCGAACAGCAAATCGTTCGGGATATCTAGATTCGGCTGACCGGTCACTCCAGGAAAGTTATAGTGCCGCCGGGCATACTGCACGAGGGCGGTGTTCACAAGGCTTGGAGAAATCTGCGAATTGAGAATACCTACCAGGTCCTGATCTCGAATGAACGCGTCATGGCCGCTGCTGGGCGCTCCAATGCCTCCTCCGTCTAGTGTGTCTCCAACCAGAAGGTTTAACTCGCGGCCGTCGAAGATGTTATATCTCAACGAAAGCCGGTTGTTTTTGGTGAGCTGATGATCGATCTTGATCAGGCCATTGTCCGTGTCCTTCGTAGTCAAAATCCCAAGATTTTCAGGCGGCAGTCCCAAAGCCACCTTCGCCTCATTGATCAAAGCTAGCTCGGTGCTTTGCGTCCCGTTCGACAGGCCCACCGGTCCAACTAAGGTGCTCGGATAGGTCGGAGACTCCGCTCGCCGCTGACCCTCATAGTTCATGAAGAAAAAGGTCTTATCTTTCTTGATCGGGCCGCCAAGAGTCGCGCCGAATTGATTTTGTCGCAGTGTGTCCCCTTGCGGCGCTGGCTGTAGCAGCGATCGCGCATCCGTGGCGTTGTTCTGCAAATAATCGTAAGCCGACCCGTGCAGCTCGTTCGTGCCCGATTTCGTCACGATATTGACGATTCCTCCCAGCGCTCTCCCGTACTCCGCTCCAAACCCGTTATTCACCACGCGAAACTCACTCACCGCTTCCTGCGACGGCGTTGACCGCTGCGAGCCCGTCGCCGTGTTGATCGTGTCTGCTCCGTCCACCGTCACCGCGTTGCTCAAATCCCTCATTCCGCCGAAAGAAATTCGCGTGACTTCAAACTCCGTGATGGTCGATTGCAAACTCGTTCGCCCCGTCGCCACCCCGGGCGTCAATAGCGCAAAATCCGTAAACAGCCGGCCGCTGATGGGGAGGTTCTGGATTTGCTTGGTGTCAATCACCTGGCTGATTTCCGTTCGCGTCGGCTCCACCGGCGGAGTCTCCGTAGTAACCACCACTTTTTCCGCAGTCGTCGCTACGCTCAGGCTCACGTCGATCGTCGCCACTTGGCCGACTGTCAGCGTGATCCCCGTTTGTGTCGACTTGGCGAATCCCGTCGCCTGCGTTGTCAGCTCATAGGTTCCTGGAGGCAGGTTGGGGATCACATAGAGGCCATTGTCGTTTGAAACGGCGCTGTAAGTGTGATTCGTGCCGACATCGCGCAAAGTCAGTGAGGCTTTGGCGACCGAACCGCCGCTGGCATCCTTCACCGTTCCGTTCAACTGCGCGGCGCTTACTCCGCCTTGTGAAAATGCCGGCTTTGCCCACGCACACAGAATCACGATCCCAAGTACAGTCCATGGTCCCGCGTGTCGCCTCATGATTCACCCCTCCCTCAGACGATTCGAACCAGCAATCGTGCCAATCCCAATTGCAAATTCTAATTACCAATCCAAATTGCAAATCCACCCCTTTTGCGTGCAGGTCTATTCCTTCGAATCGCCGCTGTCAAGTCTTTAATCGGGCGTTCGTGCGAATATCGCTCAAATTTTCCCGCTCCTCTCCTCTCTTTTGATTTTTGCTATTTTCTTCAACGCTCACCTCACAATGAACGAAAGTTCCTGCGCCGCCGCTTTGAGCTGCGGCAGAAACCTGTTCTGCAGTTCTTGAATCGAAATGCGCTGCGCGTGAGCTCCGACATTCAGCGCAGCGACCACACGCCCAGCGGAATCTCGGATGGGAACGGCCATCGACCGCAAGCCAGACTCCAGTTCCTGGTCCACGATGCAATAGCCATTTCGCTGCACCAGGCGCAAGATCTGCCGCAGCTTTTCAGCGCTCGCCACGGTCCGTTCCGTGTAATGCTTAAACTCGACACGCTCCAGAAATTCATCCAGCTTCTCCGGCGGCAGGTCGGCGATCAAAACGCGGCCCATAGAAGTGCAAAACGCCGGGAGCCGGCTTCCGACTCCAAGGTCGATCGACATGATTCGCGTCACATTCCCGCGAGCGATGTAAATGATGTCTGTCTTGTCCAGAGCCGCGATGGAACAGGACTCGTGCAAGAGGTGGCTCACATTTTCCAGAATCGGCTGGGCTCTCGCGGCCAACGGCATCGAAGAAATGTAGGAATGACCAAGCGCAAGAATTCGAGGCCGAAGGTGAAAATGCCGGCTGTCGTCGGTTGCCGCAAATCCGAGTTGTGCGAGCGTATAGAGGCACCGCCGCACTGCGGCGCGCGAAAATCCCGTCTTCGCGCTAATTTGAGAAACGGTGAGTTCGCGCTGCCTTTGCGAAAAGGCTTGAATCACAGCCAGTCCGCGCGCCAGCGAAGTCATAAAATTAGGATCGCCGCCGTGTGCGTCAATTTGCCCCGACACAGCGGACGAAATTACCGCCACTCCGTTCGAAACGGCGTTGCTTGATATCTGTTGTTTCGAGGCTGGTCCTCCCGCGGTTTGTTGTTTCGAACCAGGTCCTTCTGGAATTAGTTGTTGCAATCCATCTTTCCCCGGCGCCGCTTGTTTGGAGCCGCCCCGGCTCGCCGCCTGTTGTTTCGCCTCAGAGTTGCTCGCGACGCGCTGTTTCGAATCGAGCCTCTTCGGCACTTGCTCTTTCGAATCAAGCCTATCCAGAACTTGTCGTCTGGAATTCGCACCCGAAAAAGCGGCAACCATGGCCATCTCCCAAAAATTATTCAAAACTCAATTGCGGCACAGAGATTACACGAATTTGACCGATAGGCGCACATTACTTCGATAATCGGCATTGCTGGAATTTATGGGGATGCCATAGAATGCCCGGGCAGCTGGGTTTGCAATTCAGCGCGAACCGGCAGGGCGCGTCGATGCTGGGAGGGCCAGACCTGAATACCGGGAGGCTGTTATGAGTACCGTGAGGGTGCGATGAATGTGATTTCGGGGTACCGGCGATACCACCCGGGCACGCAGCCTCGGCACATGCATCCCTCCTATGTTTCCTCGCTGAAACGCGCTCCGTTGCAATCGCCCGTGCTTCTTCCTCACACACTTTCTGAAATTACCGGACCGGTTTTCGGACTTGAGGTTGCCGACGTGAAAGCCAGCGACCTGACGAAACAGCATTCGGGCGAGCCACTCGGGGAACGCATTGTTCTAAGCGGGCGCGTAATCGATGAAAATTCACGGCCAGTACCGCACGCGCTCATCGAAATTTGGCAAGCCAACGCCGCCGGGCGTTATCTTCACAGCGTCGATCAGCACAATGCGCCGCTCGATCCGAATTTCACCGGTTGCGGGCACGCGGTGACGGATGCCGAGGGCCGCTACCGATTCGTAACAATTCGTCCAGGCGAATATCCCTGGGGAAATCACCACAACGCGTGGCGGCCGGCGCACATTCATTTTTCACTGTTCGGCCCGGCTTTTGCCACGCGTCTCGTGACGCAGATGTATTTTCCAGGCGATCCGTTGATTCCCTTCGATCCTATTTTCAACTGCACGGAAGATGAACAATCTCGCAACCGTTTGATTTCGCAATTCGATTGGGAAACGACGATTCCGACGCAAGCTCTTGGATACCGCTTTGACATTGTTCTCAGCGGGCGCGATCGTACTCCGATGGAAACTCACGCTCATGGGGAAAAGGCATGAGCCTTCACGCCACAGCCTGGCAAACCGTTGGACCATTTTTCAAAATTGGATTCTCCTGGCTCTATCGGGACAATTTAGCGAGCCCGGAGGTTTCCGGCGAACGGATAGAAATTTCGGGGCGCATACTTGATGGAGACGGAAAACCGGTGCCAGACGGAATACTTGAAATCTGGCAAGCCAATTCAAATGGGAAGTACGCACATCCGGATGATCCGCAGGAAAAATCGATTGAACCGGGCTTTACCGGGTATGGACGCGTGCCCACGGACGATGAAGGACGTTTCTGTTTTGCGACCATCAAGCCGGGGCGTGTTCCCGGCCCGGCTGGAAAATTGCAGGCTCCTCATCTTGCCGTGTCAGTTTTTACGCGTGGCCTGCTGCGGCGGCTGACTACACGTATTTATTTTCCCGACGAGCCTGGAAACGCAGAAGATTTCGCGCTAAACCTTGTCGATGTTGAGCGACGCGGCACGCTGATCGCGAAAAAGACCGGTGGACGGCCCGGGGCGCTGGAATGGAATGTCATTTTGCAAGGAGCGGGGGAGACTGTTTTTTTCGACGTTTGATTCGGCGCGGCTTAAGAGGGTAGTTGGGCAAGCCCGGGCCCTACAAAGTTTCTGAGCGAAACGAATGCCGGCAATGCAAACATTCTCCGGAATTCCGTCCAGAAATAAGAACTAGATCAGAACGGGTATTGACGGCGGCCCGTTTGAATCGTGACCCACGTTACTTCGGTCATTTCGTCGGTGGACCAGCGGCCGCCTTCGCGGCCCATGCCAGAATCCTTGACGCCGCCAAACGGCACGGTGCCCTCGTCATGGATGGTCGGACCGTTCAAATGGACCATTCCTGCTTCAAGCTCCAGAGCAAAACGCATCGCTAGTTGCAAATCATTGGTGAGGACGGCGGAAGACAAGCCGTAAGTTGAGCTATTGGCGAGTGCCAGCGCGTGGTCTGCATCATTGGCTCTTGTCACCGCGGCGACGGGACCGAATAGCTCATCGCGGAATGCGGCCATCTCAGGAGTGACGTCCGCGAGCACAGTCGGATGGAAGAAATTTCCCTCGTACTTTCCGCCTGTCAGGAGACGTGCACCGCCGGCGACGGCGTCTTTTATTTTTTTATCGATCATGGGGCACTGCGAGGAACGAATCAGCGGGCCGATGATGGTATGCGGGTCCCGGGGATCGCCGACTTTCATGGTTTGGGCTTTGGCGACGAAACGCTTGAGAAATTCCTCGTAAATGGGCGCTTCGACGATAATGCGCGAACCAGCCATGCAGATTTGTCCCTGGTGAATGAAAATGCCGAAGCAGGCGGTGTTGACGGCGTAATCGAGGTCGGCGTCCTTGAGAATAATCAGCGGACTCTTGCCGCCCATTTCGAGAACGCAACGCTTGCCACGTTTGGCGCATTCGACGGCGATGATGCGACCGACGGCGCTGGAACCCGTAAAGGAGATGAGCTTCACGCGAGGATCGTCAAAAAGAACTTTGGCCATTACCGCGCCATCACCGGGGACGACATTGAAGACACCGGCGGGAACACCGGCGCGCGCGAAAATTTCAGCGAGCTTCAACCCGACGAGAGAGGTCTCCTCGGAGGGTTTCAAGACCATGGTATTTCCGCAGGCGAGAGCGAAGGCGACTTTCTTGAGGGAGAGAACGACCGGAAAGTTGAAGGGCGAGATTCCGGCGACGACTCCGAGGGGGCGGCGGATGGCCATGGAGATCAGGCCGGGAACGTCGGAAGGAAAAACATCGCCATGAATGCGGCGAGCCTCGCCGGCGATGGAACGGACGAGATTGGCCGCGAACGGAATTTCAAAATGAGCTTTTCCAAAAGTCGATCCGGCTTCATCGATCAAAAGCTCAATCATTTCCTCGGAGGCTTTCTCGAGTTCGTCCGCTGCGCGCATGAGGAGGCCTTCGCGTTGCGCGGGAACGGTACCGGCCCAGGATTTTTTCGCGGCGTCGGCGGCGTCGATGGCCGCGCGCATGTGCTGCTCTTGCGCCATGAAGATTCGTGCAAACGGCTTTTGATTGGCAGGATTGATGGCGTCGGAAAACGCGGACTGCGGCGCTTCGATATTTTTGCCGTCGATATAGGGAGTCGAAGACATGTTGCCTCCTGATGCGTGGCAGAGCTGCGAGCGAGGCTGACAGCAATTCGGGGAAAACGCAAGAATCAGGCGCTTGACGCACTGATTTTTTGCTCGGGAACGGGTCGATTTTTCCCCGGGGTCCCATGAAAGTAAAGCGACGTTCATGGTGATGCGGCTAGTTTCCGAATAGGCGGGCGAGCAATGACATTTTGTCTTTTGGGATGGAGAGCAATGACAACCAGATTTGCCGCAGTCAGTCAACAGTGAGTGGCTGAAGCGCGACGCGATATAGCCGATCTAAGCTTCCTCGCGGTTACGCCGACAATAACAAACATAACTGGACTGACGAATATGGCGACAACCAAGGGCAGCAGCTGAAAGTTGGTCATTGGCCAGTAATGTCTAGACCGTGCCAGTAGGACTCCATCCATGGCCCAAATTGAAAAGCTCAGCGTCATCGTGGCGACCATCTCTCTCCCTTTTGCTGTTGCTGCGACGATACAACCTATTGAGAGTGGTTCGATAACAAGTTCGATGAGGACGCCGTAAATCAAGAAAAAAACGTAAGCGTCGACGTGGGCGTAAACCCGATATGTGTGGAGAATCGCGTTTACAGATTTTTCCGTAATCCAATAGGCCACCAGCCATAGCACCCAGCCCCCCACTACGTTGCAAGCGATCAACCAGGGCGCGTCGAAGAATCCGGTAATGACCAGATGAGCGACTGTCTTGATGCTCTGCCGCCAATACCAGCGCCGGGCGAACGCGACACCAGTTTTCGAGGCGAGCTCCGAGAATTCCTCGAGGAGATCTCCTAGAATCGATTCATTCTGCTTGTTAGGAGTGAACAAATCGACGAGCCAGACAGCCATGCGCGGCGGCAAAACGAAAGTCATTTCGGGCATTATGAGTAGCTCCTGACCAGATTGAGGCCCTCGGTCATGCTCCGGAGTGCGCGTTGTGAACGATTTACTGAAAGCATTCCCTTAGCAGTGACACGGAAAAAACGTTTCGATCGTCCGCCCCGCTCAGGCGTCGGATCACCGAGATGGGATTTGACGTAACCCTTCGCTTCCAAACGGCCAAGAGTGGCATAGATAGCGCCGATGGAAACTTCACGGCCTGTGCGTGCTTCGATTTCTTGCCGAACTGTGACTCCGTATGCGTGATCAGCAAGTCGCAGAAGCGCTAGGACGACAATATGTTCAAATTCGCCCAAGTAGTCGCGAGTGGACATTAGACATACAATATAGAAGAAATACCGCACGGTCAAGAACCATGGTGGAATTGCAGTGCATGGGGCCAGTGCCTTTGACACGCAAACCTGAAACTGGGGGGATCGCCGCGAGGCGGCTGTGGCCATTTGGAGGGCTAGTAGCGAAACTGGAATGTGTGGAACGACTGCAATGGACTCGAAGGCGGTGTCAACTCCAGAGTCGGCGGGCGGTGTCTACCACGAGTTTTAGCTTGGCCCATTGGCGATCCTCGGTGAGGAGGTTGCCTTCGGCGGTGGAAGCGAAACCGCACTGAGGGCTGAGGGCGAGATTTTCCAGGGGAACGAAATGTGAGGCTTCGTCGATGCGCTTGGCGAGCATGTTGGGATCTTCCATTTGGGGGACTTTGGAGCTGACGAGGCCGAGAACGACAGTTTTACCTTTCGGGACGAAGCGCAGCGGTTCGAAAGTGCCGGAGCGGGCGTCGTCATATTCAAGAAGGAAGCGGTCAACGTCGAGCGCGGTGAACATTTTTTCGGCGATGGCGTCGTAACCGCCTTCGGCGTACCAGTGGCTGCGATTGTTGCCACGGCAAAGATGGATGCCGAGCGTGACGCCGGGGCGGCGAGCGGCGCGGAAGCAAGCGTTATCGGCTTTGATGGCTTCGTCGAGCGCGGCGTCGGGCTCCATGCCAATTTCTTTTTTGATCCACTCGCGCCATTTGGGATCCATGTAGTAGCTGTAACGCGGCGCATCGATTTGGATGTATTTCACGCCGTCGCTCGAAAGTTTGGCCAGATCGCTCTTCATAATTTCGACGACAGCCCACAAAAGCTCCGAATGGCTCTTGTAGACTGCGTCCGTCACGCCTCGCTTGAAGGAAATAGCTGGGAACTGTGTGGCGCTCGGCAAAGTCATTTTGATATCGCCAGGTGCGTGAGCTTTCGTGAAGGGCAGCTCGTGGCCAGTGAGGGGGCGGACCTGGCGGAGTTTTTTCGTCACGACGCCGTTGACGTTGCTGACGGGGGCCGCTCCAGAATCTCCAGCGTTCCAGGTTCTCGCTACCGCGTCGCTGAAATCGAAGCCTTCAACGGCGTCGGTGAAATCGCTCATGAAATTGCGGCGGCGCAATTCGCCATCGGTGAAAATCTCGAAGCCGAGTTCCTTTTGTTTTGCGAGAACGCGGAGAATGTGCTGGTCCTCGAGAACGCGAAGTTTCTCGGCGTTTGCCGGAGATTGCCTCGCCTGTAACAAATCGGGTGGCCTGAGCAAACTACCTATGTGGTCAGCGCGAAAGGGGTTCGCCATGATTGTTTCGTCTTTCCTCCCAAGCTGGAAGCCGCAAGCGGCTCCATGACGGTGCCGAAATTGGCGGGGCCGCGGCTCAGATGTTTGGAGAGCCTGGCCGCAAAATCCAGAAGCAAAGGGACTTTTTTCTCGAGATCGGGACCAACAAGTCTGAGCGTGGGCCCGGCCATGCCGAGAGCCGCAATGACGCGGCCGCCTTTGTAAAGAACGGGAGCGGCAATACCGCTCAATCCCTTTTCCAATTCTTCGTGGTCGGTAGCATATCCCCGGCGGCGGGTGAGGTCGAGAACGATCTTAAGTTCCCTGAGACTTGGGATCGTAAGGGGCGTGTACAGCTTCATGCCGTTGCGAAAGAGGACATTGTAGGCCTCACGTTCAGGGAGCCAGGCGAGGATGGCTTTGGCGGAGGCAGTGCAATGCGCGGGGAAAAGCTCGCCGATGAGAGTGCGGACGGTGATGATGGAATTGGGGGAATCGATGCGGTCGAGACAGATGATGCCGCCGGCGCCAGGAACGGCGAGGCTGACACTCTCCCCGGAACGACGTGCGAGTTCGACGAGAAACGGGCGCGCTTCAGACTGGAGCGACCGCGACTGGAGAGTGCGGGCGCCGAGTTCGTGGAATTTGAGGCCGAGACGATATCTTTCATTGAGCGGGTTCCGTTCAATCAGATGAAACTTTTGCATGGCGCCGAGGAGCCGGTGAGCGGTGCTCTTATTGATGGCGAGATCGGAAGAAAGTTGAGTCAGACTCATTTCGGGGCCGTTCTCTCCCAGATGCAGAAGAATGCGCATGGCTTTTTGCAAGGACTTGCTGGAGCCAGGGCCGGTATTGGCGCGGTCGAGCGATTTCGATCTTAATTTGCGGAGCGGAGGCAAGTTTCGATTCTTTCGAGAGCGGCCTTCGAATCAGCATTCGCCTTGACCGGAGCGCGCTCTTGTTACAATTGGCCGGTCAAGATGTGAAACTGGATTTCATAATATGAAAGTATGCTGCGGAAAACAAATAGCTTTCGAACGCTCGTTGGAGCTCTTGGAGTTCCGCGAAGCTTTAATGGGACTTCGCCGATGATTGAGAATCGTGCAGCGATTGATTGGCGCGGAAAATGACGTAGGCGCGAACGGCTTCCGCGTCCTGTTTGGAAAGCTCTTTCGAGAAGGAGACCATGCCGTAGGATTGGAGCGAGCCGCCGAGGATCACGTCGGTCCATGCGGAGTTTGCCAGCGCGCCGGAATAGCGCAAGTCCGGCAAGACGCCGCCGCTCACGGCGACGTCGCCGTGGCAAGTCGAGCAGTAATTCTGGAAAAGTGCTTCGCCCTTTCGAATGGTAGCTGCGCTGGCCGTCGAGCGAGGCGGATTCAACTGCGGCTGCGTGAACTGCGGCAGCGGCGGTAGACTTGCATCGCCCCTCAATTTGAAAGCGAGCACTCGACTGATATTTTGCGTCCGCCCGGATTTCAGCGCGACTTCGCCGCTGGCGAGAGGAAATACGCCGCCCCAGCCGACCACGACGGCTACATATTGTTCGCCGCCAACGGTATAACTGATCGGAGCGGCAATAACGCCGCTTTGCGCGGGAGCGGACCACAATTTATTGCCGTTGTCCGCCCGATAGGCTTCGAGGTCGCCTTGGGCGGTGCCTTCAAAGACCAGATTGCCGGCGGTCGAGAGAACGCCGCCGTTGACGGGGCTGGTGCGATCGACGTGCCAGATTTCTTTTTGCTGGATGGGATCCCACGCGGACAATCGTCCTTTAATGCCATTCAGGATGCTTTGCTTAACGGCCGGCGTTTGCGGCATGCCGCCCGCGACAAAATCAATGGCAGTGTTAAACGCGAGATTGCTTTCTTGAAAATGTTTTTCCGCCTTGTAGAGGAATCCCGCCTCTTGCACGGGGAGGTAGACCAATCCTGTTTGTGGGCTGTAGGACATGGAGTGCCAACTATGGCCGCCGAGCGGTCCGGGCACAAGAGGGGCCGCTTTGTCGTCGTTTTCGTAGCGGGCGCTGACGTTCTCAAGCGGGCGGCCCGTCGTTGAATCGATTGCCGCGGCCCAGGTGACCGTTGTGTAGGGCTTTGCAGAAATTAATTTGCCCGTGGCGCGATCGAGGACATAAAAAAAACCATCTTTCGGAGCTTGAAAAAGAACCTTTCGAGGAGCTCCGCCGATCGTAACGTCGGCAAGAATCATCGGCGCGGTCGCGTCGTAATCCCAGGCATCGCCGGGAACTTCCTGGTAATGCCAAACATATTCACCGGTCTGGGGTTTGAGCGCGATGATGGAGCAAGTGAAAAGATTGTCTTCGCCCTGCGGACTGCGCGCGCGGCGATCCCAGGGTGTTCCGTTGCCCGTTCCAATGTAGATCAAATCCAGTTCGGGATCGTAGACGATCGAGTCCCACACCGTTCCGCCGCCGCCAAGTTTCCACCATTCGCCGCTCCAGGTTTTGGCTGCATCCTCCGTCGCGGGATTCTCAAACGGTTTCGAAGGATCGCCTGGGACGGTGTAGAAGCGCCACGCGAGTTTACCTGTGTCAGCATCATAGGCAGAAACGTAGCCGCGAACGCCCATTTCCGCGCCGCCGTTGCCGATCAGCACTCTGCCCCGCACCACGCGCGGTGCTCCGGTGATGGTGTAGCGATACTTCGGATCGATGGTGAGAGTTTCCCAAACAGGTTTTCCGGTAGCGGCGTCGAGCGCGATGAGTCGGCCATCGAGCGCGCCCACAAAAACTTTGCCGCGCCAGACGGCTACGCCGCGATTGACAACGTCGCAGCACGCTTTGACACCCCACTCTGGCGGAACTTTCGGATCGTACGACCAGAGTTTCTCGCCCGTCGACGCGTTTACGGCGAAGACTTTGCTCCATGCGGTCGAGAAGTACATCACGCCGTCGACAACGATCGGCGTAGCTTCTTGTCCGCGGCGAATATCCAAATCCATATACCAAGCGAGGCCGAGCTGGCCTACGTTTTGATCATTGATCTGTTTCAGAGGGCTAAAGCGCTGCTCGTTGTAGGTACGTCCGTAACTCATCCAGTTTCCGGGCTCCCGGTCCGCTTGAAGCATGCGGGATTCGTCCACATTCGCGGGCGCACGCGTCTCACCAGCTTTATTACCGATTTCTTCTTTCGAGTGGCATCCCGCGCTTCCCAAGAAAAGTAAGCCGATGGCGAAATACGAAGGCCTTCTTCGCTGCATGAATTCCCCTGGCTGACGGCGTGGACTTCACAGACCTTACGCAGTCTCGCGCTCATCCGTTCACTGCAAAATACTCTCGCAAGCCCTACTTGTATATACTTCGCCGCGTCTCATTCCAAGTGCAGCGTCCAGTTCTTTACTCGCCCTTCTCCGAATCGCTTGCACCCAAAAAGTGAGTGTAATACGTTGGACTGCGTCTCCTCTTTATTAAGGATCGAGGATAACCGCAGGAAAGCATGGCTCGAGCATACAAGAAGCAATGCGCGCGATTGCGTTGAGCTTTGCGACGCTCTGAATCGTCGCGAGAATCAACAGAGGAAGGCGGCCGAAATGATGACAAAGGTGGTGCGATTCCACGAGTTTGGGGGACCGGAAGTTCTGCGATTCGAATCGCTGGAAGCCGGCGAGCCAGGTGCCGGCGAAGTGCGCGTGCGGATCGAAGCGATCGGCCTCAACCGCGCAGAAGCTGCTTTTCGTTCAGGCCGATATATCGAGAAAGCACAATTGCCGGCACGTTTGGGCTACGAGGCTGCCGGCATTATCGAAGCGCTCGGTGAGGGAGTTAAAGATTTCTCGATTGGCCAGCCGATTTGCGTTATGCCGGCCTTTTCGATGAACCGCTATGGCGTTTACGCCGAGCGCGCCATCGTACCCGCCTCGGCTTTGCTTCCCCGGCCCGCGGGATTGGGCGTGCAAGAATCCGCATCCATCTGGATGCAATATTTGACCGCGTACGGAGCGCTCATCGATATAGCAAAAATTGGCGCGGGCGACGCCGTCGTGATTACCGCAGCTTCGAGCAGTGTGGGAATCGCCGCTATTCAAATCGCAAAGCATGTCGGCGCCGTGCCGGTAGCCGTGACGCGAACAACGGCAAAAGAGGCAGCCTTGCGGAGAGCTGGCGCGGCCCATGTGATCGTGACAGAAAAGCAGAATCTAGAAACGGAGGCGCAGCGAATCACCGGAGGCAAAGGAGCGAAAGTGGCCTTCGATCCGATTGGTGGTCCGATTGTTGCCTCGCTGGCAGCAGCGATGGGGCCCGGTGGCTGGCTGATTCTGTACGGCAATCTCAGCGGACAGGCGCAAAACACGGTGTTTCCGTTCGGCCCGTCCGCCATGAAAGGATTCGCGATGCGGGGCTATCTGGTATTTGAAATTATTCACGCCCCGCAACGATTCGAACGGGCTCGGAAATTTGTAGAGGAGGGTTTACGGGCGGGATGGCTGATGCCAGTCATCGCGAAGACTTTCTCCTTCGACCAGATTGTTGAGGCGCATCGCTACTTGGAGAGCAACGAACAGATTGGCAAAGTCATCGTCACAGTTCCCTAATAAAAAAACCTGTTGAGAAGCGAATTGGTTCCCTGTGTTCCGGGATACAAGCTCTACACAGAAGCCGATGGCAGGCCAAGACCCAGCAGCCGGCAAGCATTCTGTTTGAAGATGAGGGCGTGCACCTCGGGGCGGAAGCCTGCCTGCTTAAAGTCCTCCATCCAGCGGTCCGGCGTGATCAGCGGAAAATCCGTGCCGAAGAGCATCTTGTGCTTCAGCAAGGTGTTGGCGTACTGCACGAGTTGAGGCGAAAAATATTTTGGCGACCAGCCGGAAAGATCGATGTAGACGTTGGGCTTGTGCAGGCACACAGAGAGCGCTTCGTCTTGCCAGGGCCACGAAGGGTGCGCGATCACAATTTTCATCTCCGGAAAATCCGCAGCCACATCATCCAAGTGCATCGGATTGGAATATTTCAGGCGCAAACCGCCGCCGCCGGGCATGCCTGTTCCCACTCCCGAATGCCCGCTATGGAAAATCGCAGGCAATCCGTATTCCGCAATGACTTCGTACATGGGATAAGCCATGCGGTCATTTGGGAAAAATCCTTGCGTCGTGGGATGAAATTTAAACCCTTTGACACCGTGCTGCGTGAGCAAGCGCCGCATTTCCCGAACGCCGAGTTTGCCTTTGTGCGGATCGACGCTCGCGAAAGCGATCATGATGTCTGCATTCGCCGCGGCTGCTTCGGCTACCTCTTCGTTCGGAATGCGGCGGCGGCCGATCTCGAATTCACTATCCACTGAAAACATGACCAGTCCAATTTTTCGGCTGCGGTAATAGTCAATGGTCTCTGCGATCGTGGGAAGTTTGCCGGACTTGAAATACTTCACTTTTGCGTCGTCGAATTCCTTGCCGTATTCGTCGAAGGGCTGCTGGCAGGAAACTTCCGCGTGCGTATGAACATCAATAGCGATGAGCTCAGCGACATTCATCATTGACCTTTGTACAGCGAGAAAAGTTCGCCCACGCCGTGGACGGTGAGATGCGGCCGGCGCCCGGCAGGCAAATGCTCGAAGGAGCTAGCACCACCGATACCGGTGTTGACGGCCACGGCTAGCGCGCCGCCGCGCAATGCCATCGGCACTTCGAGCGACGGATCGTCGCCGACCACGGTCAGTTCCTTTGTCCGAACGCCAAGTTGCCTCGCGGCGCAGCGCAACGCTTCGAGCGCCGGTTTGCCAATGACGTGGATGCGCGCGCCTGTAAGATCCTTGATCATTGCCGAAATCGCACGTGAAGTTCCAAGCGCCTTGCCGTGAGCGGTGGCAAAATAAAGCGACTGCGAACAACTATAAACCTTCGCGCCGTTCCACGCCGCGTGGCATGCCGCCTCCAGCGCGCTCATTGTGAACTCGCGAAACCAGCCAACCAGTACTGCGTCCACCTCTGGTTTGCCCTCCGGAGCCACGGTCTCCATCCCAGCATCGCGTAGAGGCCCCTCGAGCCCCTCGCCGCCCAGCGTTAGGATTCGTTCATATCCCTTGCGTCTAAAATGATCAGCGGCGCTGTTCGCCGGAGTCATCACGCCATTGTCCGGCAGCGGAAAGCCAGCGTAGCGCAACATCTCCACATATTGTTGCGGCGTGCGTGCCGTCCCATTGGTGAACAAAACGAACGGCACACCTCTGGCCGAAAGCAATCGAGTAATTTTGAGCGCCCCGGGCAGCGGGTTTAGGCCATGATTCGACTTATCGCCCAAAACCAACGTGCCGTCCATGTCAAACACAAACGCGCGCGATTTTCGCAGCCTCTCGATCGCGATAGGCGAATGCACTGCTGCGGCGGTCGTGGCAATCTGCTCAGGCATGGACCGCCCCGCGATCCCGCGAACTGTGTAACGCAAGGCGGAAGCCCGGTTTATCGATGACAATATCCGAGGCAGCAGGACGCTGCTGCAATGCGCGCAACAATTTGAAAATCGGCTGCATGTCCGGATTGTAATGCCGCCGCGCCGGACCAGCCGCAAGCATGGCATCGACTTCTTCGGCGGGCATCGCCGCACGCAACAAAAACTCGTCGTCTGAGATCCCAGGCTTGAAACGCTTGCGCAATTCTTGCGGCGGCAAGAGCGGCGGCTCGGCGGCCAACTCCTTTGCGCGCGGGCGCGATAGAATGCGGTCTTTCACGTTTGGATCGACTGGCACAGTAGGTCGCCCAAATTTTCCAAGCACGTAACGGATCACCTGATCGGAAACGTTCCCGTAACGCTCGTCACCGATTATGTTGTAAAGCGCCTGCGTGCAAACAATCTGCGGGAACGGCGTGACCATGATGGGATAACCGAGTTCCGCGCGAACCTGGATGACTTCGCTCATCACATCGGGAAATCTGTCTTCGAGCTTCAGCTCGGCGAGTTGTCGCCGCGTCGTGGTCATCACGCCGCCCGCCACTTGGTGGTGCAGGAACGAGGCGTCGTATTCCTGCGGTGTACCGACGGGAAGATTTTCAGCCTCCGCGAGCCGCGTGAAATAATCGGCCACCATTGTCAGGGCGCGATCATCGATGTTCACGGTGTGGCCCAACGCGCGCAGGTTCGCGACCACCCGCTGCGCGTTCGGCAGCGAGGATCCGTTGGCCAGCGGCCCACAGGCAACCTGCAACACTTGTACACCGAGCTCCGCCGCGGCCAAATAGCTCAAAGGCGAGAGCCCGATGGTGCAGTGCGAATGCAACTCCAAAGGCATGTGGCCCAACTGGGCGCGCACCGCTGGAATAAGAGTTCGCGCGCGCTCCGGCGCCAGCAACCCTGCCGGATCCTTAATGTAGGCACGGTCCACGTGCGGCGATCTTGACACTCGCGCGGCGAGATTTGCGTAGAACACATCGTCATGAACATCGCTGATGGTATAAGTCAGCGCCGCGATAATTTCGGTTGCGCCTGCCTTCCTAATCATCCGCGCCGATTCCAGCAATGCTTCGACATCGTGCATGGGGTCCAGCACAACAAATCGCGAAATGCCGTTTGCCACCAGCCGGTCGTACACGATCTGCATGAACTCGGGATGCTGGCACTCCCAGGAAATAAAGCGAAGTCCTGTACCGATGAATTGCAGCGGAGTGTTTGGCATGGCCGCGTGCGTCATGCGAATGCGTTCCCAGGGATTTTCCTTGTGCGTCCGCACCGCCACGCCCATGTGCGTGCTCGAAGTGAAATCCAGCGCGCGGAAGCCCACGCGGTCCATGACAGGTGCGATCGCAAGAATTTGAGGCGTCGTAAAACCCATCGCGCCCCACAAACTTTGATTCCCGTCGCGAATCGAGACGTCGAGAAGTTGGATGTCCGCCATTTCAGCCTTTAGCACAATCCGTGAACGGCGTCGCCGTTTTCACGCCGCAATATTTCTATTTTGAAGAAACCGCTCCAAAAAAGCAGTATCCACGCCGCCGCGAGCGAATTCATCGTTGCGCGTCAGCTCAGCATACATCTGCACATTCGTAGCGACACCGGTGATGCCGACGTGCGAAAGCGCGCACCTCATTTTTTGAAGCGTCTCCGCGCGGTCCGCGCCGTGAACGATGAGCTTTCCTAATAGTGAGTCGTAATAAGGTGGAACGTTCGCTCCCGCCTGGATGTGCGTGTCCACGCGAATTCCCTGCCCCGCCGGAAAAGTGGCTCGTGAGACCATGCCAGGACTTGGATGAAAACCATGCGTCCAGTCTTCCGCATTGATCCGGCATTCGATGGCATGCCCGCTGAACTTGATTTCGTTCTGGCTCCAATGGAGCTTGCGCCCCTCTGCAACCGCGAGCTGTTCCTCGACCAAATCCAACCCGCAAATCGCTTCTGTTACGGGATGCTCGACTTGGATCCGCCCGTTCATCTCCAGAAAGGAAAACGTATCGCGATCGCAATCCACAAGAAATTCAATGGTGCCCAAGCCGCGATATTTCAAGTGTGCCGCAAACGCGACCGCGGCGCGCTGCATCCCTTCTCGAAGGGTTTCGCTGATGTTCGTGGCGGGTGCCTCTTCCAAAAGCTTTTGGTAGCGCCTCTGGATTGAACAATCGCGCGTGCCGAGATGGATGACGTCCTCACCGTCGCCAAGAATTTGCACTTCGATGTGGCGCCCATGTGAAATGTAACGCTCGATATAGAGGCGAGGGTCTCCGAAGCTCACTTGCGCCTCCGCCATGGCCATTTCCATCGCGCCAGCGAGTTTATTGACGTCGTGCACTTGCATCATGCCGCGGCCGCCACCACCCCCCACTGCCTTAATGAGAATTGGCCAACCGATTTGATCCGCAAGCCGGTGAGCCTCCTCGTAGCTTCGAACCTCGCCGCCGGGAACGCCCGGCAGTCCCGCCGCGGCCGCGTGTGCGCGCGCTTTTAGTTTGTCACCAACTGCATCGAGCTGCTCAAGCGTGGGGCCAATGAACACAACGCCCGCTTGATCGCAGGCCTTTGCCAATTTCGGATTTTCAGATAGAAAACCGTAGCCTGGATGAATCGCATCCGCCTTGCTCGCGATCGCGGCGGCGACGACCGCTTCCATGTTCAGATAACTCGCGGAAGAATTTGCAGCGCCGATGCAAATCGTGCTCTCGGCCAATCGCGCGCACATGGAATCCAGATCGGCTTCAGATGCAGCCAGCACGGTCTCGATGCCAAGGCGCTGGCACGTCCGAATCACGCGCACGGCGATTTCGCCGCGATTTGCGATGAGTATGCGCCGCAGAGTCATTCGGCTTCCGGCTTGATACGCATCAGCACTGCATCTTTCTCGACAAACTGCGCATTTTCTAAACAAATCTCGGTTATTTCACCGCGCGCTTGTGCGTGAACCGAATTCATCAACTTCATCGTCTCGATCATGCCGACCACGGTGTTTTCTTCGACAGAGCTTCCAATCTCGATGTATGGCGGAGCACCGGGCTTTGGTGCGCGATAAAACGTGCCTGGCAAATGCGCGCGAACCTCCGTCCATCCGGCTTTGCGTGCATCTGTAGGTTCCGCTGAAGCCACGGGTGACGCGGCTCCGGGCGCCGAATCTGCAGCGGGCAGACTTCGAAGAATTTTGGGCGCCGCAACCACTTGTGTTTCTTGCGACCATTCCCCACTCTCCCGGTTGCGGCGAAGTGCAAGTTTAAAGCGCGCGGTCTCGAGATGCAGCTCGTCATATTTTGCCGCGTCGAGCAGTTGCAGAATTTCCTGCACATCCTCGTTGGTGAACTTCATTTTTTAGCACTTCTTCTGCCAAGGAGGGAGAAGACATGATCGAAAGGTTTGCTTTTGGGAGCAGCCACCGGCGCGGCATCCTTCGCCGACCACACGGTTTCCGGCCGGCTTTGCAGCACAAACACGTTTTCGCCTGGCGCGTGATCCCGTGCGATGGCCCACTCGATGTCCTGTGGGCAACCGTAATGACGTTCGACCCGCTTCGCAATATCAACCAGCGCGTGGAGTTCATCGTCGTTGAGGCAAGCGGCGTTTTGTTGATCCTTGGGGACTTCTTCATCGAGTACACCGGCACCCGCAGCATTCTGGCGGTGCTGGCGTATCTTCGTCGAAATAGTGCGACTGATGATTTCACCCGTTATTTTTCCGACCACGTATCTGTCCGGAGTAACTTCGCCGCTTACGATTGCCGAGCCCAACCCCCAACTTGCTTCCACTACGACGACGGAACGGTCGCCGGTGTTGGGGCTGCGCGTAAACATCACCCCCGAGCACCGCGAATCGATCATGCGCTGGATCACCACTCCCATCGCCAATCCGTGCTCCGGCAGCTTCAATCGGCGGCGATACATCACGGACTCCGAGTTGTACAAGCTCGCCCAACATCTGCGCACGTGTTCGATCACCGAATCCACGCCACGCACCCACAGATAGGTGTCCTGCAATCCGGCGAAGCTGGCATCGGCGCTGTCTTCGCTCGTTGCGCTCGAGCGAATGGCGACCGGCAGGTTGTGTTCGGTGCCAGCGTCAGGCGAGTGGAGTTCGCTATAGTGCGCGGCGATTTCTTCTTGCAGGTCTTCTGGCAAGGTGGCACTTTCGAGCCGCACACGCACGCCGGAGGCGATGCGCATGCAAGCCGCATAGTCGATCGCTGCCAATTGTTCGATTTCGCGGTGGATCGATCCGGCCGGATCAATCGCACTCAGGAATCGTTCGAATGCGGCCGTGGTCACCACGCAACCCGGAGGTACGCGAAGTCCCGCGCGCGCCAGTTCACCGAGGCTCGCTCCTTTGCCGCCGACAGTCGGCCGGTCGTGAATGCCGATATCGGCGAAACGGTTGATCAGGTTCAGATTCATCAACGGCATCCTTCGCCTTCATTCCAGAATTCGCACGATCCCTCGATTGCCATCGACGCGAATTCGCTGGCCGGTCTTGATTCGTTGTGTGGCTTGGCCGGTGCCAACTACCGCGGGCAATCCATATTCCCGCGCCACGATCGCCGCGTGAGACATTGTGCCGCCAATATCGGAGACCGCGGCTTTTATCTTTCCGAACACGGGGCCCCAGCTCGGCGCGGTGACGGGACAAACCAAAATCTCGCCATCGCGAATCTGTCCGATGTCGTTCACGTTCCTCAGCACGCGCGCAACACCTTCCACAACACCCGGCGAGGCGGCGAAGCCAACTATTTCTTTTTCATGGCCAGGCTCCGCCGTCTTGGACCAGGACTCCAGCGTTTCCGATGTGATGCCCCAAAGCATCTGCAGCGCCGGATCATTGATGGCCGGCGGAATCGGCCCCAGGGCCGGCGGCGGATTCCATTCCTTCAGCCTTTCGATGATGCGTTTGCGCTCTTCCACAATCGGCCGCCAATGCGCGGCACCCAGCGGTTTGCCGCCGCCCGCCCACGCCAGGCTCACATCCGCCAGCGCGCTTTCGATTTCCACGTATTGCAGATGAAAAACATCGCCTGCGTCCGCCAGCACACCTTTGGCGACCAGCAGCGCGCCGAACTCGCGCACTTTTTTGAAGAAAAGAGTTGTGAACCAATGTTCGCAATAGAACTTGTGGTTTTCCACCAAGGGAAATACAAGATGGCACAGCCCGAGCATCTGATCGAACGCCTGGCGCTCGTCTTCACTTCTCAGCAATTCGCGATACTCGGTGATGATGCGTCCGCGTTCCTCCTTCAGTCTCTCCGTCGGGCGTTCCAACGACTCGCCCCGCCGAAGCAGCTCGACATAACGCGGCAAAGCCGCGAACGGCACAGAAAGGTCGTCGTTCCAACTCAGGTGGTGGTGATAAAAGCCGTCTCCAGTCGACATGTGGAACCACGGCTCGCGCGACTTATCGAGTTCCGCAAGCCAGCGCCGGCCCGCGTCTCCGCGATTCCGCAACTCCTCGAGCACTTTCTTCGCATCGCACTCCGCTGCGAATAAGTCATCGACCCCATACTCAATCGCAACTTTCGCTAGGCGTTTTAACTCGTCGTCCGGCCGGAACATCAGCACTTCGATCCCCGCAACCATTCGAGCCACGGTCTGATCCGCAGTCTCCGGGAAAGCCTTCTTGCAAAAATCAAAAAACACCATGTACGCGCCGTAACCGAGCATCAACATTTCAAAGTGGTGGTGCCACATTTTGGAGAACAGCTCGGTGACGCGGTGAAAGTTTTCCCGGATGTAGTGGTTTTGGCCCAGCCCCTTGGCCTTCGTCACAACTTCCGCCTCATCGAATTCCGGCAGGCCCGGCACTTTAATGGCTTCGAGCTGGTGGATCAGATTCTCGAGTCGTACCTTCCATTCGCGGAACAGCCGTTCCCAATTTTCGTAGTAGTAGCCCGCGCGCTCCTGGAAAATCGCAAGCCTGCGCTGAATCTCAGCTGGTTCGAGGACCGGGTTCGCTGTGATGTAAATTCGCCCGTTGACGATGCGGTGCTCAATTCCCAGTGTCGTTGGAAACACGAAGATTCGTGTGGTGAAGGCGCCGAGGGCCTCATACGGGATTTCCGCCGTAATTGCGTCGAACGCGGGCATCGGCTCGGGGAAATGCATCGCGTTGTAGAACCAAAATCGATGGTCGTCTTCCGGCTGAAACCGCGTGTAGTACGGGTACATCGATTGCCAGCCCTCGGCTCCCGACGCATCCTCAATCTGCGAAGGCAGTGTGAAACTGCGCGGGTTAGCGTCAGAGCTCATCGGTTCTCTCCGAGGCCTGGACTTCGCCTCTGCCGCTGGCGATCAACTCTTCGGCCGCAAGCGAATAATCCGTTTGCGCCTTCGCGTAATTCACAAAGAAATCCAGCGACTCGGGATTCGCCATAGCGTGCCGGTTCGCGGCTTCTTCAACAGGCACGCCCATTAAGATCTTGCGCACCGGCACCTCCATTTTCTTACGCGTCAACGTCATCGGAATTCCCGGCGTTTGGATGACGCGATCGGGGACGTGGCGCGGCGTGTACGCGCGTCTCAGACACTCACAGATCTTCCGTTCCAGCTCCGCATCCAGTTGCGCGCTGCTCGTCAGCTTCACGAACAGCGGCATGAAAAACTTTTCGCCCGGCAAGTCCAGATTCACTACCAACGCGTCCTCGACTTCTTCGACCTGCGCCAGCGCACGGTAGATTTCAGCCGTGCCGATGCGCACTCCCTGTCGATTCAAAGTTGCGTCCGATCGTCCAAGCACAAAGCACCCGCCGCGCTTGTTCACTCGAAAAAAATCACCATGCCGCCAGACGCCTGAATAAACGTCGAAATACGATTCGCGATAACGCGAGCCATCTTTGTCGTTCCAAAAATAAATCGGCATTGACGGCATCGGCTCCGTCAGCACTAGTTCTCCCACCTCATCCACGACACTCTCGCCCTGCTGATTAAACGCATACGCCGCCACACCCAGCGAGCGAGCTTGAATTTCTCCCGCAAAAACGGGCTGCGTCGGCACACCGCCAACGAACCCCGTGCAGCAATCCGTGCCGCCACTGCCCGTAGCGATCCACACATCCCGCTTCACATTCCGGTAAAACCACGCCGTGCATTCTGGCGACACCGGCGAACCCGCCGGCATGATTGCTCGTAAATTCGTTAAATCAAACCGTGCGCGGGGCACAATCCCTGCCTTGGCCATCACGTCCACATAGGCCGGGCTCGCGCCAAAAAAACTCGCTCGTGAATCCTGCGCCACTTTCCAGAGCACATCAGGCGCGGGATACGCCGGATTCCCGTCGTAAAGCACCGGGCACACCCCGCTCAGCGGCATGCTCGCCAGAAAATTCCACATCATCCATCCCGTCGTCGTGAAGAAAAACGCGCGCTCCCCGGCCCGGTAATCCATGTGAAAGTGCTGCAGCTTCAACTGCTCCAGCAAGATACCGCCGTGACTCTGCACGATCGCTTTTGGCAGGCCTGTAGTGCCGGAAGAAAACAAAACCCAAAGCGGGTGGCCGAACGGGACCTGCTCGAACTTAAAGTCCTCCCTTGAAACGGGAGCACGCGCCAAAAGACAATCCCATTCCACTGCAGCGTCGAACGGCGCAAGGTGATCCTCGGCATTCAAGTAAGGCAAATACACGACGTGCTCGAGCCCTTCTAGCGCCGCAATTATCTTCCCCAGCTCTTTCCTTCGATCGAATGCCTTGCCGCCGTAACGGTAACCGTCCACGCAAAAGAGTACTCTCGGCGAAAGCTGTTGAATTCGATCAATCACGCCGCGTGAACCAAAATCCGGCGAGCAACACGCCCAAATCGCCCCGACCGCTGTTGTTGCCAGCATCGCGATCATCGCCTGCGGAATATTCGGCATATAGGCAACGACCCGGTCGCCAGGCCGCACTCCCATTTCGCGCAACCGCGTCGCGAGAATGCGCACTTGACCGGCAAATGTTTCCCAAGGCACGCCGCAAAGCGGAGCCGTCTCGCTAACAAACAAGACCGCGTCGCCTCCCGCGCGTTCGCGTCGAAGCACGTGCTGGGCGTAGTTCAACCGCGCTCCGGGAAACCATTCCGCCCCCGGCATCGTGCGATTGCCCAGCACCCGCGCATGTGGCGCCGAGGGCTCGATGCGGAAGTAATCCCAAATCGCTTGCCAAAAACCCTCCAATTCGGTGATGGACCACTCCCACATGGCCTCGTAGTTCGCGAACTGCAAACCCCGTTCGCGCGCGAGCCACTTCGCGAACTGCGTCACGTTCGCGTCCTCCACTTGCGCGGCACTCGGCGTCCAAAGCAGTTCGCCTTCGCGCACACTACCACCGTCCGGCTCGGCCCCTGCTGCCGGCTTGGCACCCGCGTCTGTTCCTTGAACGTTGATGGTTCCCCCGCTCTCTATCCGTGCCAAAGGCTAGTCACCTTCTCAGCTTGCGTCAAGCGTACAAGCGTCGAATTGCCTGTTCCGGCGTATTCGAACACCGCACAAATTGCGGTCGGCGCGCTATTCACCCTTCGAGAGCTCTTCGTTGAACGTACGCAGTGTTCACAAGCGCACAACAGTGCATACGAATTGCAGCAGCGAGGTCGGGCATTGAAGGACATGAGCGGCAACTTCAGCGTTAGTCCCTAGGGTCGGTCAGGACCAGTCGGCGCAAACAGGCAGGATCCCCAAGCACGTCAACTTCGACGATTTTGTCGCCTTTGACTCTGAAGGCCATGACCGAAAACGGCTGTCCAATCGAAAGCCGCGAAACGATTTCCTATGTAGAAGTTTTTACTGGCTGGAAGTCAGCAAGTCTCGACGCTGGATGCAGTTAGGGGAAATCTGGCGGAGAGGGGGGGATTCTGTCCGAGCACCCTAAGAAATTCTCAGTGGTGATGGTAAAACGCAAGCCCAATAGAATCAATGTCCGATTTGATGAAAAACCATTTTGCCAGTTTAATTGGGAAATCTGAGGTGTGA
>JBARBE010000138.1:0-21014 GCA_049792735.1 Candidatus Acidiferrum sp. | reverse complement strand
GGCGGGTGGCCCGGAAGACTGAGTGCGTACTTATCAATCCTGCTCCGCGTCAAACCAACACGGAGGGTGCCCCAGGTTCGCTTTTTGAACCTGGGTCTTGGGGTTGTTTTCTCTTTTCCTAGGGGCGAAGGGAACAGACGCGACGCTCCCCTAACTAATCATCGCCAAACCGTCTCACCAAACTCCCAAGTTCCCGCCAACCACCTCAATCCACTCCACTTCCCCGTCTCACGTTCGAATGATAAGCCACGAGTACTGTACCTTGACAATAATACAAATCCATGCTATTTTGCTTTATGAATTCGTCGCCACTCACCGCACCACCTTCCCCCGACCCAACCGTTTCCCACCGCAGAATACCGCGTCCCATAATATCTTCTGCAACTCCTTTAGAATGTGCAGTTCGAAGACGCCCTGAAACTGTTTCATTGCACACGACTTGCAGGGAGCCTCCTCCCTTTAGAATGAACACTTTCATAAAAACCGGGGGTGGGGGTCCTGTTATTGTTAACCAGACACGCGAGGAAGCGTGTCTGTCCCGAGCGACCATCGGGAGCGAGGGACCTCTCTGCTACTCCGACGAGGAAGGATCTCTCTTCGCATACCACGACCGAGCGACCATCGGAAGCGCGGCATCGCCCAATCGTTACCTCGTTATGTCATTACCTCATTCCCTCGCTTGCAGCGCAAAGGTTGCCACTGGCTCAGGAGGGCACAACAGAACTGTTTTGCATCGCCAGCGCCGCGCGTCTCAATCGTTGGAACTGCCGTGCGAAACCGCCCGCGTGGAATCCCGAATCACCAGTTCCGGGCTCATCTTCTGCTGCACGATATTCCACTCGCGCTTCTCGATCCCGGCTTTGATCCCTTCCATCACCACGTTGACGGCATACGTTCCCATGGCTTCGAGCGGCTGCCGCACCGTCGTCAAGGACGGCGCGCTCAACGCCGACAGCGCAATATCGTCAAAGCCCGTCACCGAGCAGTGCTCCGGCACTTTGATACCGGCTTTCGTCAGCGCGCGAATCGCGCCCAGCGCCGTCAAGTCGTCGAACGCCATCAGTGCCGTAAACTTTTTCTTCTTCTGCAGCAATTCTTCGGTCAGCCGGTGGCCGCCCTCAAATCCCGAATTGGGGTCGAACGAATCCGGCAGTTGCAGCACCAGTGCTGGATCGATCTCGATCCCCGCCGCGTGCGCAAACTTTTGCACGCCGCGCCACCGCGGCGCGCTATCGATGATCATCTTTGGCCCGCGAATGAACGCAATCTTGCGGTGCCCAAGCTGGTGCAAATGTTCGAGCGCCATCCGCCCGCCGATCTCGTTGTCCACCATCACCGAGCTGACCGTGTCGGCCGGCAGCTCCCAACCAATCGTCGCCGCCGGAATATTGCGCTTGCTCAAATCCGCAAGCAAATTGATGTCCACCACGAGCCAGTTGGCAACCACAATCAATCCTTCCACGTGGTGCTCCAGCAGCATTTCCAGATATCGCTCGAAACGATTCCGCTGGTTGTGCGCGTCGGCAAAAATTGGCACGTAGGAAGATTCGTACAGCGCATTCTCGATGCCGCGCAAGACAGGAGTGCAGAAAGGATCGGTGATATCGAAGAACATCAGACCAACCGTGTGGCTGCGCTTGCTCCGCAGAAACCGCGCCATCGCATTCGGCCGGTATCCAAGCTTTTTCGCGGCGTCTTCAATCCGTTTTTTTGTTGCGGGAGCGATGTAGCGCGCCAGCGGCGCGTTATTCAAGACAATCGAGACCGTCGCGGGCGAGAATCCGCTGTCTTCCGCGACATCCCGCATCGTCACCGTCTGGTCCTTGCCGCTCGCGCGCTTCACCGGCGTGCCTCCGGTCTCCATCATTCTGCCAGACTCTCCCGATTTGTACGAAGTTATACGGCGCCAACCGGCTCACTCGGCGGGCGCGTCAAACGACAGCGGCTCGCGGAATCCCTTCGTCTTCCAAATACCAAACGCGATTCCGGCGGCCATCCACGCTGTTCCGAGATATTTCGCCGGCGTGCTCAAGGTCCACCACAAGCGCGCGCAAACGACAAACCCGACAACCGGCACAATAAAACTCCACACCGTCTTTTCCGCGCCCTTCCAAAAATAATGCACGAACGACGAGGCATTGACTCCCATGAACGCCAGCAGCGCGCCGTAATTCAGCAACTCGATGCCGCGCCCAAACGTCAGAAAAAAGGATCCGATCAGCACAATCGCGCCGATAAACAAAACGTTGTTCCGGGGAATCCCGTGTTTCGGATCAATCTGCCCAAAGAACGATTTCGGCAGCGCGTTACTCTTGCCCATTCCATAGAGCAATCGCGCCGCGCCGATTTGCGCTCCCATTCCGGAGCCGAAGTTTGCCACCAGCAATGTCGCCCCAACAATGGTAAACATCGGCGCCCAGGCCCGTGCAGCCGCGAACACATACGCCTGGTCCTGATTCGGAAAAGGCTGCGAAGCCGGCCACACCAGCTGCGCGACGTAAACTTCCGCAGCCGACAGAATTCCCACGGCGAGGCAAGTCATCACCGTCGCCAGCATGATATTCCGCCGCGGATTTTCCGCTTCTTCGGAGAGCGTCGAGATTCCGTCGAAGCCGATATAGGTGAGCACTGCGATGGACGTGCATCCGGACAGGTTGTCCCACGTGAACGTCTGAGGGTCGTAGAACGGCCTCGTGAAAAATCCCGGATCGCTGTGCGGATGCCCGAAAATGTAGCGAATCGTCGTTACAAACACGACCACCACGACTGCGCTCATCCCCGCCGCCAGCCCCGCGTTCACGCGCGCCGAAGTCTTGATGCCCTGCAAATTCAGCAGAGTGAAGACCACAGCAAAAAATATCTTCCAGCCCCACACCGGCAAACCCGGCGCGAATTCATGCGCCTGCCCTGCGCACCAAATCGTGCAGATCAGCGGGTTCACGATGTAATCCATCACCATGCTCCATCCGGTGATGTATCCAGCCGCGGGATGAATCTCCCGCGCCACGTACGTAAATGCCGAGCCCGCGCTGGGGTAAACGCGCGCCATCTTTCCGTAGCTCACCGCGGTGGCCAGCATCGCCACCATGGCGATCAGGATCGCCGTCACCACATGGCCGCGGCCTCGGTCGCTCAACGCGCCAAATGCCGACATCGGCGCCACCGGCTGCAACACGATGATGCCGTAGAGCAGCAGATCCCACAGCGTCAGCGTGCGCCGCAGGTGCGGCCCGCTGTTCGCGCCCGTTGCGTTGCTCAAGCGCTTCTCCTTTTCGCCGGCACATGCTTCTTTGCATCGAGCACCACCGCCCGCGTCAAATTTTTCGGCTCATCTGGATTCAGTCTCTTGCGCAGGCCTACCGCCAGCCCCAGCAACTGCGCCGGAATCGCGGTCACCGCCATGCGTGCAAATTCCGGTTCATCTAAGCCCAGCTCGACTACCAAATCATGCTCGCGCCGCAACGCAGCCGTCGCGCGATTCGTAACAATCATCGTCGCCGCTCCCAATTCCTTAAGTTCCGCGGCGAGCAAAATCTCTTCATTGGCCGCAGCCTCCGACAGCAAGAACGTAATCAGCGTCTCGCCGCTCGCAATCGACTTGGGCCCGTGGCGAAATTCCAGCGTGTGATACGCCTGCGCATACGACGAAGACATCTCGGTCATTTTCAGCGCTGCTTCCTGCGCCAGCCAGTAATGCGCACCTTGCCCAAGAAAAACGAAATCCGCGAATTTCCTCTTCGCTCCAAACGCCCGAATCTTATCAGCATTGGCTGCAAGCCACCGCGTTGTCTTTTCTGGCAAGCCATCCAGCGCCGATGTCAGCCCTGAATCGCCCGCGAATCTCGCGCCCAGCCTCTCGAACAGCAGCAGGATGGACGTAAACGATCGCGTCATCACCATGCTCTTCTCATCAGCCCACGGCAGTGTCACTAGATGAGTGCACAAATCTCTAAGAGTGCTGCTTTCGCTGCAAGTCACGCCCAGCGTGCGAAAGTCTGCCCGCTTCTTTAGCATCTCGGCCGCTCGCAAAACCTCGGTGGTTTTCCCGGAACGTGACACAAACACAACCTGCCGAGCCTCGGTCCGCCGCAGCACGTCTCCCGATGCGAAGAGCACTTCCGACGCAGGCACCGCCGTGCATGTCACTCGAAGCAACCTTGTCCACTGGGCCGCGATCGTCTGTGAAAGGTAGTAGCTCGATCCGCAAGCCACAAAGAGCCAGTGCTCTTCAGAAGAAAAGTTTCGGAATGACTCGAGAATCGCGGTGTTCTGATCAAATTGCCGCGCGGTTTCCAGCCACGTAGCCGGTTGCGACAGGATTTCCGCCAATGTTAGCTGTCCAGGAGCTCGCAGCGCGGGCCGGCCGTCGCGCGACGATGGTGCGTTTTTTTTCGACACTGTTTCTAGGTGTTTTTTCACGCGCGTCACAAGTTCCTTTTGCCCGCCAGGCTTCTGGCCGCCAGTGACCAGCCATTCTAAGGAGAGGAGCGAGGCCATCACGCGCAGTTTGCCTCACTCATTGAACCGTTTTAATCAACGCATTTTCTAGGAATCGCCGCGTTGGCGCAAGCCAAAACTTTGCCCCGTTTCGTGACCTTGCGAACAAATCTGGCTCGGTTTCTCCCCGCTTCGCGCTCGGTCACCTGTCCTTTCGTACAGTACGTAAGATTTCCACATGGAGTACTTCTTCGTTAAAGTCTTCTCACTTTGCCAGCAACGCCCGCTTCGCCCACGTAGTCTAATTAAGTAGCACCTCGTCCCGGTCGAGGGCCATCAGCATGGGCGAGGAAACTCGTATGAACGGTCGTAGTCCCACAAAGGTCGTGATTTGGCATGTCGTGGGATTCTCGTTCGCCTTCCTGGTAGCGTTCTGGCTCCGTCCCATCTCCCTCGCTCCTGATCCGGTTCTGCAAGGTTATCTCCAGGTCATCAGCGCTCTGTTGGCGTTCGTCTTTGCGGCGCTGGCCTTCGTCCGTTTCCAGGGCACACAGGATCGCATCGCGCTGATTCTCGGCGGTGGCTTTCTACTTTCTGGTGCCGTTCTCTCGGCCTCCAGCGTTCTGTTCTTTCAGTTTCTGCAAGTTACTCCGGTGCGGCCAACTTGGGCGCCGATTGCCTGGTGGCTCAGCCGCATGGTGCTGGCGCTCTTGCTTCTAATTGCCTTGCTTGCGGAACGCTTCATTCCGCGGTCGCGGCACACCAAGGGAGAGATCGCCGGCGCGCTTTTGGCCGTCGTCGGCTTCACCTACCTCATCGCCGTCGCACTTCACCGCCTTCCGCCGGAAGTTTCCCGGCATCCGGGCGCTTTCATTCCCAGTCCTGACCAACTCTTACCGGGCGTGATTTTTTTCGCCGCAGTGATTTGGTATCGCCGCCGCCTTGATTCCGAAGATTCGGCCTTTGACCGCACCATCTACGCCGCTGCCTGGATGAACTTCGCCGCCCAGCTCGCCGCTTGCCAGTCCGAGCGCCTGCTCGACGCGCCCTTTGTATTGGCCCAGGTGCTTACCGTCAGCAGCTACGCCCTCGCTCTCGGCGGCGCTCTCTACGACAATGCCAAGCTCTTTGAACAGGTCCGCCATCTCGCCGTCAGCGACCCGCTCACCGGCCTCGCCAATTACCGCCGGCTCCTCGATGTCCTCGAAAACGAGACCGAACGCACCAATCGCACGGGCAGGTCCTTCGCCGTTCTGCTGCTCGATCTCGACGGCCTAAAAAGAATCAACGACCGTTTCGGCCATCTCGTGGGCAGCCGCGCTCTCTGCCGTCTGGCCGCCATTCTGCGCATTCATTGCCGCGCCATCGATACTGCCGCGCGCTACGGTGGGGATGAGTTTGCCCTAGTTTTGCCGGAATCGCAGGATGCGGAGGCGCAGCACGTGGCCAACCGCATCCGTATAGTTATGGCGGAGGACGACGAAGAACCACGGCTCTCCGCAAGCATCGGAATCTCGATTTATCGCGGGGAAGGCGAACGAATCGAAAAACTTCTTTCCGAGGCGGACCGGGATCTATATGCAGAGAAATCGCGGCGAGTAAAGCGCGGCATCGCCGCGTTTCACGCCCGCCGCCGCGCGCCGAAGAATTAATTCCCATCGGAGCGCTGGACGCCGAAGTTTCCAATTCTACACAGCGGGCCGCTGACTAATAAACGGCGCGCCGCTGCACCGTTTGCTTGGTGGCCAAAGAAAATCGCGGCTCCGGCGCGGCTTTATCCAAAATTTGGCGCGAGACGTATTCGCCAACCGCGGGCCCATGCTTGAAACCGTGGCCTGATCCGCCGCCGACAAACCACACTTTTTCCATTCCAGGATGCCGATCGATCAGAAAATCACCGTTCGAGGTGTTTTCATACTGGCACACGCGCGTTTCGACCACGGGAGCATCGCGCAAAGCTGGAAAACGGCGGGCCACATATTTCTGCACGACTTCGGCTTCCGCCGTCGTCGGTAAACGCGATTGCGTGTCGGGATCGACGCGCTCTCCGTGATGGTCGAGTGCAATCTTCAATCCGCGGCCCTCGATGTCCGGCATCCCGTAATACTCATCCTCCTGAAAGAGCCACGTCGGCAAAGCCGGCGGCGCGAATCGCTCGTCACCCGGCGGCACGCCGAAAAAGAAAACTTCTTGCCGGCTAGGAAAAATTCTTGGCCCCAGAATCTCAGGAAAAACTTTTCCGAGCCACGAGCCGCAGGCAAAGACGAATTGCCCCGCCGCGACAGATTCGCCGTCGCTGCATTTCACGCTATTCAGCCGGCCCCTCCCCTGCGGTGTTTCAACCAGCGCAATCCGGAACTCCACGCCTCGCTTGACGGCGTCCTCGACGACCGCCGCAACTGCGCGCCGCGCCAGCAGCACTCCGCTTCTTGGCTCCAGGAATCCACGCGTGACGCGTTCAAACGAAATTTGCGGATAACGCCGTTCGAGCGCCGCACGATCCATCTCTTCAAATGGCACTTCGCAAAGCTTTAGCGTGGCCATGGTCTGGCGCACTCGCGAGTCGTCTGCTCCCGCGAGCCAGAGCACGCCCGTTTCGTGAAAAAGCCGCTGCCCTGTCGCAAGGCAAAAGCTTTTCCATTGCGCCAGCGATCGCTGCGATGATCGCGTGTAAATTTCGTCCGTCCCATAGCCCATTCGAATGATGCGCGTCTCTCCGCCGGAGCTGGCGCGCGCGTTGGACGGTCCATACGCGTCCAGCAGCACGACACGCTGGCCGCGCCGCGCCAGGTGCCAGGCCGTCCAAGCGCCGAAAACCCCCGCACCAATCACTGCCAAATCATACGTTTTCGAAGTATTCATCTCGCCTGCATCCTATCGCACCCTGCCCTCCGTTCAAAAAGCCGAGTGCGGCCGTAAGGGGGCATTCGAGGTCTAGGACCAAGGGTCCGAAGTTCACCGGAGCGAAGCTTGGCTGTAACGCGACAGAAATAATCCTCACCTAGCATTTCCGCGTTCGGGACTATGCCCCGCTGTCGTTCCGAGGCTCTTTACAGAAAAAAAAGGAAGGTCGTTGAAATGATAAAAAACGCCGCAATTTTGTGTCTATTGGCCGCAGCCCTGGCAGGATCGGCTTCTGCGCAAGAGAGGAATGTTCCGCAGGGTATTCCGCATCTAGACCATGTTTTCATCATCATGATGGAGAACCACGGATTCTATCAAGTCATTGGCAACCCAAACGAGCCGTACCTGAACAGCCTGATCGCGAATGGAAAAGTCAATCTCGCGACAAACTATTTCGCCGTCGGGCATCCCAGCCTCACCAATTACCTGGAAATTGTCGGGGGCTCAAATTTCGGCGTCCGCAGTGATAATTCCCCACTGTGGCACGACACGACGTGCTCGCCCAATATTGTGACCGGAGTCGTGAACGCGGATGACGACATCGCTTTTCCACCCACTGGCGTCCCGGCCGGGACCGCTCCCGTTCCCGTCGACCTCGGCGGTATCTGCCCGATAGCCGGTTTTGGCACAGACGCCGCGACTCCTGCGATCGATAATTGGAATGAAATAACACTTGAGCCCAGCGGTTTACAGTTTCTGTACCTCGCAGATCTCGATGGTGTGAAATCCGTGCCAGCAGCCAAGACGAACGGAAAAACGATTGCCGACCAACTTGCAGAAGCCGGTTTGAGCTGGAAGAGTTACCAGGAGAACCTACCGCTCATCGGGGCCGACAAGGTCAACTACAGCAACGGCACCGTGAGCAATCTGGATTTCGACGCCAACGGCAACAGCAAGCTGCTTGCACCGCTGACCTCGTCCAGTGTCGTGCAAGACTACGCCGTGAAGCACAACCCGTTTGCGTATTTCCAGAGCGTTCAAGAAGGAACGCTGCGCAACAGCAGCCTGGCCAACATTGTCGGCTTCGACGGGCCGCAGGGCCTGTACTCGGACCTTAAGAGCGGCAACGTTCCCTCGTTGGCGTTCATAGCTCCCAACCAGTGCGACGACCAGCACGGTCGCGGCAATGCTGACGCTTTCTGCGCGTTCGATTTCGGCATCAGTAACGGTCTAACCGACGGAACAACGCAGGGTTTGAACCCCGGTTTGATACAGCAGGGGGACGTCACCATTGACCGGCTGGTCCAGGCCATCCACGCCTCACCGATTTGGCGCGACAGCAACACGGCCATCGTGATTGTGTGGGATGAGAACGACTACAGCGGCAGCCCCACGCAGTCGAGCGGTCTCTTCCCGCCGCCGAACCAGAACAAGGTCGTGCTGACCGTCGAGACAAGCCGCGGTCCATCCGGCGTGCGAAGTGGAACCTACTACGACAGCTACTCTGTGTTGAAATCCATGGAAGCAGGATTTGGGCTTCCGTGCCTCAACCATGCCTGCGATGCGGGCGTCAACGTGATGTCGGATCTGTTTGGCGGGGGCCATCACGGCTGGTAGGAAGTTCTGCCGATGGCATAAAAGGCCGTCCGCCCTCTTCAAGCGGATGGTTTAACCAATCAAAAAGCCCTGGGAGCCTCGCTCCCAGGGCTTTTTGTATTTGCTTTTTGTCTGGAATGGCCGAGCGGAAGGAGTAAACGCGCCGCCAAGAGCCGAAACCGTTTGTGGGTCTTGAAAATGGAGAGGGAAGTTTGCGTCGCCAGATAAACAAAATGCCCGGTCGCCAGCGATTTTTCTCGTGGAGACCGGGCGTAGGTTTTGGGATCAGCCGGGTTAATCAGCGTTAGCAGATTGAGGAACGCAGCCGCCCATGGCTGGATCGGTCACGCTGTCTCTTCCCGTTTCCACATGTCCGGCGAGTTGGCGCTTGAAACTCGCATCGGACCCCGTCTGTACGATGAAGTCGTACCACCCGAAGGAGCGTTCGAGCTCGCTGAAATAGGTGAAAATGCTGTCTGGCCGGACAGAGTGGGTGGTTGTCTTGCCGGAGTACGCGTCGGCAATCTCCACATGTGCACTGTCTGAGCCGTGATTGTGGATCAGCAGGGCGATGCTTTCTGATTCCCTGTCGCTGATGGTCTTAACGCTGAGGTTAGCGCTTCCAGCCTCAAAGCTACCAGCGAAGGTGCGCAGGAAGCCATTGGGGCCGTAGACGGCTAGATTATAAGAAGAATTGCCGCCGGCTCCGAATTTGTCGGAGACTTCGTCTCCGGCGCCGACGGTGTAGATCCAGGGCCCGGTTAGGCCATCGCCTGAGCGGACTTGAAAGACCGCCGCAGCCTCGCCTGAATTGCGGAAGCGAAGCACGATAGTGCCCGCGCCAGCGTTTGTTTCCGAATCCACATGCAGCTCGTACGGCAGCGCGCGGGCAGGCCGTGTGCCGGGTTCCTGCCGGGGCAGCGCCTGGTCGGCCGGTGGAGTCGGAACGTAATCGGGGTGACGAACGTCGTCGGGTGGAATGTAGGCGACGGTGCTTGGCAGGGGAACCGTTGCATCATTGGGAGATGCAAAGTTGAACGCCGAGGTCAGGTCGCCGGTGACCGCGCGCCGCCATGGCGTTATGTTCGGCTCCATAATGCCGAACCGGCGTTCGATAAAGCGGATCAGCGAAGTGTGATCAAACACTTGTGAGTTGACCCAGCCACCCTTGCTCCAAGGGGAGATCACGATCATCGGGACGCGCACGCCGAGTCCGTATGGTCCTGGCGTGTAGCTCGATGCCGGATAGGAGGGCGCGCCCTCGAACAACTCATTGGTTGTGGGGACGGTCGAGATGCCCTCGGCCCGCGACTGGGGCGGAGTGGCCGGCACCATGTGGTCGAAGAAGCCGTCGTTTTCGTCCATCATGTAGAAGAAGACGGTCTTGCTCCAAACTTCGGGGTTAGCGGTCAACGCATCGAGCATCTGCGAGATGTACCACGCGCCGTAGTTCGCGGGCCAGTTGGGATGCTCGGTGTACGCTTCGGGAGCGACGATCCAGGAGACTTGCGGCAGTTGGCCGGAGAGTACGTCGGCGCGGAACATGTCGAAGAGTGTTCCGCTCTTCAAGATGTTGGTTCCAACTTTTGCCCCGTTAGCGAGTGGGCTGCCTGCGAGCGCGTTCTGGTATTGGAAGAAGTAGAGCAAGGAATTGTCGCCGTAGTTGCCGATGTAGGCGTCGCCGGTCCATCCCCAGTAATCGGGGGCATCGAGCCCGTCGCCAACGTCCTGGTACACCTTCCACGAGACCCCTGCGTTCTGCAGCAATTCGGGATAAGTCGACCAGCCATAGCCGAGTTCGGCGTTGTCAATCACAGGTCCGCCGCCGCTTCCGTCATTGCCGACCCAGCCTGTCCACATGTGGTAGCGATTCGGGTCGGTCGGCCCAAGCAAGGAGCAGTGGTAAGCGTCGCAAACAGTGAAAGCATCGGCGAGAGCGTAGTGGAAGGGGATATCGCTGCGCGTGAGGTGCGCCATGGTGGTCGTGCCCTTTTGCGGCACCCACTGGTCGTACTTGCCGTTGTTCCAGGCGGCATGGGTGCTATCCCAGTCATGCGCCAAGTCTTGCAAGAACTGGAGGCCGAGGTTCGGTGCGCCGGGATGGAAGGGAAGAACATAGCCATCAGGGTTGTTTGTGTCGGGCTGATACCAAGCGCTCTTGCCCGAAGCCAGTTTGACGGTGCGGGGGTCTCCGAAGCCACGTACACCGCGAAGTGATCCGAAGTAGTGATCGAAGGAGCGATTCTCCTGCATCATGAAGACAATGTGTTCGACGTCGTTGATAGTTCCAGTACGATGATTGGCCGGAATCTGGACTGCGCGGGTGATGCTTGCTGGGAAGGCTGCTGAAGCTGCTGCGGTGGTCAAGAGTTTTAGGAAATCGCGACGGTCTGTACTCATACTAAATTTCACCTCTCTGGATGGCCTTGGCGGCGATCGCGTCCGGCAGGGTAGTCGGCGAGCATTGCCACAGCGTGACGATTGAGTTGCGATTGTGTAACTTGCTTGGAGAATGGGGTCTCCTCACAGAGACGGTTCTAGAAAGACGCGGTACAAACTTGAAATGGGAGCTCACCGGCGGGAACCGGTTCGGCAGCAGGGTAACTCTCCGCTAAGTCTTTATGTTCGCTCGTGATACCATTCAGCGTTTTCGTGACGCGTTCCTGGAGGTTCGTGTGAGATTGCTTCGCCAGCCGCTCTCTTTTCTGCTTGCTCTCTGTGCACTATTCTTTGCGGCTTCGATTGCCGCGAATGCCCAGCAAATTGATCCCAAAACTTACGACGGGATGAAGTGGCGGCTCATTGGGCCCTTTCGCGGCGGCCGCGTTCTCACGGTTGCCGGGGTGCCCAGCCAACCGAACACTTATTATTTTGGCGCGGTTGGAGGCGGCGTTTGGAAAACGACCGACGGCGGCAATTCGTGGGATCCGCTCTTTGATAAGGAGCCCATATCTTCGATTGGCGCGCTGGCCGTTGCGGACTCCGATCCCAACGTGATTTATGTGGGCACAGGCGAAGCCTGTATTCGCGGCAACATTTCTTTCGGAGATGGAGTTTACAAATCGAGCGACGCGGGAAAGACTTGGACGAATGTCGGCCTTAAGGATACGCGCCACATTGGCGCGGTTATTATTCATCCCACGAATCCCGATATCGTCTACGTCGCCGCACTGGGACACGCTTATGGCCCGAATACCGAACGCGGCATCTTCCGGACACGCGACGGCGGGAAAACGTGGGAAAAGATTTTTTATCTTGATGACCGCACCGGGGCCATCGACATCGTGTTCGATCCGCACAATCCGCACGTTCTTTTTGCGGCGATGTGGGAGGGCTGGCGCACCCCGTGGACGCTGAACAGCGGCGGAGCGAAGGATGGGCTCTATCGGTCAAGCGATGACGGCAACACTTGGAAGCGCATCGAAGGCCACGGCATGCCGGAAGGTACGCTCGGACGCATCGGCGTCGCGGTTTCAGGGGCGGATTCCAATGTGGTGTATGCGCTCATCGAAGCGAAAAAGGGCGGGCTCTATCGCAGCGAGGATGGCGGCGAGAACTGGTCGTTTGTCACCGACGACCACCGGTTTTCGCAGCGCGCCTGGTATTTCACGCACATCTGGGCCGATCCTAAAAACGCGGAAGGCGTCTACATCGCCAATACCGGTCTCTACGGATCAACCGACGGCGGCAAATCCTTTGAACGCATCAATTCGCCTCACGGCGACAATCACGCACTCTGGATCGACCCAAACAATCCGAATCGGATGATCAATGGAAACGACGGCGGCGCAACCATCAGCGTGGATGGCGGCAAAAATTGGACCACGCAAAATAATCAGCCGACTGCGCAGTTCTATCACGTCGCCGCGGACAATGATTTTCAGTTCCGCGTGTATGGCTCGCAGCAGGACAACTCTTCCATTGGAATCCGCACGCGCAGCGATCATGGGGCAATCCTGGAAGGCGACTGGGACGCCGTCGGCGGCGGCGAAAGCGGCTACATCGTGCCCGATCCGCGCGATTCGAACATCGTTTATGCCGATGACGAAGGGCCGATCTTGACGCGCTTCGATCGCCGCACCGGTCAAGCGCAAAGCATCGAGGAGTGGCCCGAAGATCCCAATGGCTATGCGGCCGCCACGCGAAAATACCGTTATACGTGGACGATGCCGATCGTAATTTCGTCGCACAACCCTGATGTCATTTATCACACGGCGCAGTACGTTTTCCGCTCGACGGATGCCGGGCGCACTTGGGCCACCATCAGTCCTGATCTCACGCGCAACGATAAATCGAAGCAGCAGGATTCTGGCGGGCCGCTGACGAAGGATCAGTACACCGTCGAATACTACGACGTCATTTTCAGTCTGGCGGAATCGCCGAAGCAGGCGGGCGAACTTTGGGCGGGCACCGATGACGGCCTCGTGCAACTGACGCGCGATGACGGCAAGAGCTGGGCGAACGTCACGCCAAAAGAAATGCCGGAATGGGCGATGGTCAGCCTAATTGAAGCTTCACCTTTTGACGCGGGTACGGCTTACGTTGCTGTCGATGCACACAAACTGGACAATTTCAAACCGTACGTTTTTAAGACCAGCGATTTTGGAAAATCGTGGACAAAAATCACGACAGGTCTGCCCGACGATTCCTACGTGCACGCCGTTCGCGAAGATCCCAAACGCAAAGGTTTGCTTTATGCGGGGACGGAAACGGGCATTTGGGTTTCGTTCAACGACGGCGGAAACTGGCAGAAGCTGCAGCTCAATCTTCCGCCCACGCCGATCCACGATTTGATTATTCACGACGATGCGCTGATTGTCGCAACGCACGGACGCTCCTTCTGGGCGCTCGACAGCCTCGGGGCACTCCGCCAAGCCAGTGCCTCGATCGCCGCGGAAGACGCGCATCTCTTCACTCCGGATACCGCCTTTCGCACGCGCGAGGGCCATGTGAATCCCCGCCGCTATCCTATCGGCGAAAATCCGCCCTCTGGCGCTGTTTTGTATTACTACCTGAAAGAAGCGCCGAAAGATCCGGTCAAGTTGGAATTGCTCGACGCTGATGGCAAGGTCATCCGCTCTTTCACGAGCGCGGAGAAGAAAACCGACACTGGGCCTGACGAAGGCGAACGCGATATTCCTCCCGAGAGTATTCCCGCAAAAGCAGGGATGAATCTTTTTGTATGGGATTTGCGTTACGAGACACCCAAGAAAGTTCCGGGCTTGATTTATGACGCCGGTGAGCCGGTTGGGCCGCTCGCGTTGCCCGGCAAGTATCAAGTGCGCTTGACGGTCGCGGGAAAATCGCAAACGGCGCAATTTGAAGTGAAAATTGATCCTCGCGTCCAGACGTCGCCCGAGGATTTGCGCAAGCAATTCGACCTCATGCTCAAAATGAGCGAACGCCAGGACCTAATGAACAAGACCGTCATTGCCATCCGCGATTTGCGCGCGCAGTTGCTGGCTTTCGAGAAGCGCATCGGCTCCGGCGCTGAAGTAAAATCCCTCGCCACGGAATCCGCCGATTTGCGCAAGAAAATCAGCGCGATCGAAGAGGAGCTGGTGCAGGTAAATTCCAAATCGAGCGAAGACCAGGCCAACTACCCGACGAAGCTCAACAGCAAGCTCGGCCATTTGCAAAGCCTTGTTGACAGCGCCGATACCGCGCCCACGCCCGCGGAAGACGCCGTCTTCGTCGAACTTGATCAACCCCTGGAAATGCAACTGACAGCGTGGCGCGAAGTCCTCGCCAAGGATCTTCCGGCTCTTAACGAAGCGATGCGTAAAGACAAGATCCCAGCCGTTGCGCCAGCGGCGACGCCCAGCCGCTAACTGGCCCAGGACGGGCGCGGCACGCCGTGCCCGTCCGCGGAACAATCACGACCGTCCATCCTCGTTTTTTCTGGATTGGTATTTCAGAAGAACATTTCCGCCGAACAACTGATCAGCGCCCGAACGCACTCCCAATCGCTTTTCCCCAATGCGAAAGGTGATTCAGCGACGCGGTATCCGTCGCATCCAGATGCAACGGCGTCACCGAAACGGCGCCATCAAAAATCGCCGCATAATCCGTGTCCGGCTCGACGTCCTTATCGATCCTCTGCTCATAAAGCCAGAAATAAATTCGCCCGCGCGGATCTTTGCCTTCTGTTAGCTGGTTCCGCGTAATCTTCTTCGATTGCCGCGTGAATTTCACGCCGCCTTCCCACGGCTCCGGCACGTTCACGTTGAGCAGCACCTGGTCCGGCAATCCTTCCTTCAGAATTAATTCTGCCGCCGCACGCGCCACGCGCGCCGCCGGTTCAAAGCTCACTTTCGGTGTCTTCGAGCACAGCGACATCGCCAGGGCCGGCATGTGGTGCAGCGCCGCTTCCCGTGCCGCTCCCACGGTTCCCGAGTAATACGCGTTCTCGCCCAGATTCGCCCCGTGATTGATCCCGGAAATCACCAGGTCCACTTTTTCCGTCAGCAATTTGTGCAGCGCTACAATCACGCAATCCGCCGGCGTTCCATCCACGGCCCACTCGCGCTCCGCCACCGGATTGCACACAATCGGCTGCCGCAGCGTCAGCGATTGCGCCGTCCCGCTCTGCTCCCGGCTCGGCGCCACGATGCTCACGTCAGCAAACCCCGCAAACGCCGCCGCCAGCACGCGCAGTCCTTCCGCGTGAATCCCATCATCATTGGTCAATAGTATGTGTGGCATGAATCTCTTCTGGCGGGAGAAGGGAAAATGGTCGGGACGACTGGATTTGAACCAGCGACCTCACCCACCCCAAGGGTGCGCGATACCAGGCTTCGCTACGTCCCGACCGACCACATGCGAAGTGGGCTTCACTGCATTCTCAGGCTATCACTTGCGTTCGAGAAGCGTCAAGAAAGCGCGCAGAGTATCTCGCAAGTCCAGCAACATCTTCCGGCTCAAAAGCTGCGCTGCGCCGCCCGCCGCAGAGCCGTCCGCCGCGCCGCCAGAACCAGCCGCGCCTTCGCTCTCGCCTGTGCCATTCTGTTCGCGCAAATGCCGCCGCGCGCCGGCAATCGTGAATCCTTCGTCGTAGAGCAGCCGCTTGATCCGCAGCACCATCTCGACGTCTTCCTGGCGATACAGCCGGTGCCCGCTCGCGCTCTTCACTGGCTCGAGCATCGGAAATTCCGTCTCCCAGTAGCGCAACACAAACGGCTTTAGGCTCGTCAGCCGGCTGACTTCGCCGATGCGATAGAAGTCCTTTTCAATCGTGGGTTGCGTTGCGGTAGCGGTGCTCGGCATAGCGAGTTCCTATCGGAGGGGGACGCGGCTATCGTAGCAGTTTCCAGCATTTTCCTGTAGGGGCACGGCATGCCGTGCCCTCTTTTCGCCGATGGCCAGTGCCGGCGCGCCGCCGTCACTCTTCGTCTTTGTTTTTCCGTGGTCGCGGTTCCCGTTTTCGCAACCGCTGCACAAATCTCACCGGCGCTCCAAGAAACTCATACTTTCTCCGCAGCTGATTCTCCAAAAACCGTTCGTAGCTGAAATGCATCGGCTCCTTCTGATTCGTAAAGATCAAGAACGTCGGCGGCGCCGTCTTCGCCTGCGTGATGTAGTAGATCCGCACCGGCCGCGCTTTCGGCGTGGTCCCGCGCTGCAAATCCACGTCCTCCTTCAACCAGCGATTCAATTCCGGCGTAGGAATGTGCTTTCGCCGCGCCGCCGCCACCTGGTCGATCAACGGAAAGAGTTTCCCCGCGCGCTCCCCGGTCTTCGCGGAAAGAAATACAATCGGCGCGTAACTCAAAAATTTCAGCTTTCCTCGAATCATTTTCTCGTAATCGAATGCCAGCCTCTCCGGATTGAAATCCTCCGGCCGGTGCCGTTCCCCAGCGGGCCGCCTGGACTTGCCCTTCGCGCTATCTGCGTCTCGTGAAGCCGCATTCCGCGCCGCAATCACCGCCAAGTCCCATTTGTTGATAACAATAATCACCGATCGCCCGGACTCTTCCGCGTAACTCGCAATCTGCGCGTCGCCCTGCGTCACTCCCTGCTCGCCATCCACCACAAGCAACGCCACGTCGCAGCGCTCGAGCCCCCGCCGCGCCATCACCACGCTCAATTTTTCGGCCACCAAA
The DNA here is from genome assembly GCA_049792735.1 of Candidatus Acidiferrum sp. Taxonomy (GTDB): domain Bacteria; phylum Acidobacteriota; class Terriglobia; order Acidiferrales; family UBA7541; genus Acidiferrum. The sequence goes on along the minus strand of JBARBE010000138.1, from coordinate 4,035 downwards.
GTCGTCTTCGCTTTGCGCCGGATCCCCGCCGTATCCACGAACCGATAGGTGTGGCCCTCGTGCACCACTTCCGTATCCACGTTGTCCATCGTGGTCCCCGGAATCGGCGAAACAATCGAGCGGTCCTCGCCCGCCATGCGATTCAGCAGCGTGGACTTGCCCACGTTCGGCCGCCCGATGATGGCCACCTCGACGGCGTCCTCCTTAGCCAGATCCTCCTCTGATTCAACGGCATCCACTTCCGCCAGCGCCGCGTCCAGCAAATCGTCCACGCCCGTGCCGTGCTCCGCAGCGATGGGAAACACCGGCACACCCAGCGAATGAAAGACCGCCGCGTTCACTTCCTGCGAAACCGCATCCACCTTGTTCACCGCTACTACGAAAGGCTTTCCCGTGGTACGCAGCAGCCGCGCCAACTCTTGATCCAGCGGTGTGACGCCCGCTTGACTGTCCACCACAAGCACCAGCAACGCGGCCTTCTTAATCGCCACATGCGCCTGCCGCAAAATTTCTGTCGGGATCAACGCCTTGTCGTCCGGAACGATCCCGCCCGTGTCAACAATTTCAAGCGCCTTGCCGCGCCACTCCGCCTTGCCATAAATTCGGTCGCGCGTAATTCCCGGCTCGTTCGTCACAATCGAGCGCCGCGTCCCTGTCAGCCGGTTGAACAGCGTGGATTTGCCCACATTCGGCCGCCCGAGAATCACCAGCGATGGAAGTATTTGGGTCATTTAAGTGAGGCGCAAGCGGAAGGAGCAAGACCGCAACAGCGCTGCAATCTTCAACTCTACAGTATCCAGCCTGATTTCGCTTATTCCGTACACGCGTACTGGCACGCAGCCGAGTGTCACCAATCCTTCTGAACGAGCGCAGTCACGTACTGAGCGGAATGTTATTCCAGGTTGGATTCGCCGACAGAGAAATACGTGCAGTCTGGATGTTGAAACACCAGCGCGCTCACGCTGGCTTCCGGGTCCATCATGAAGCCCTCCGTCAACTGCACGCCAATCTCTTCCGGCCGGAGCAGCTTCCAAATCCCCGCCTGGTCGTCAAGATTCGGGCACGCGGGATAGCCAAAGCTGTATCTCTTTCCGCGGTAGCGCGAAGTAAATCGTTGCGCCATGGTTATCTCCGGCGGGTCGGGAAAGCCCCAATCCTCGCGGATGCGCCGGTGCAGCCATTCCGCACACGCTTCCGCCGATTCAATCGCCAGCGCCTGCATTCCATGCGATTTGAAGTAGTAGCCGTCGTTCTTTGCTTTTTCTGAACGCTCGCGCACGCCTTCGCCCGCGGTCACCACAAAAAGCGCGACGTGATCGCGCTTTCCATTCTGTGGAGGCAGCACATAGTCGCTCAAGCACAAGAAGTCGCCCACGCGTTGTCTTGGAAACCGGAACGTATGCATCGGCTCCGCAGCGCCCGGCGCGAAAAGGTGTATCGCATCGCCCTCCGCCTCCGCTTCAAAAAACTGCCAAACGGCGCGCGGCTTCATGAACTCTGCGGCTTCGCGCTTCACTTCCTCCATGCTCTCGAAAAGCTCGACCGCTTTCGCATCGCGCTCCGCAAACCGCTTCTCAAAATCCCCTCGGAACCCCATGTGCCGTCCGTACAACATGAACGGATTGATGTAACTCCACACCTCGTTTAAATCCGGCACAAGTCGGGCTTTGCGATCCAGATACGCCACCTGTGGAATCGGCAAATCCGTCCGCACCTTTGGTGAACGCACAACCTTCGGCAACTCGGCGACCTTGACCGTCGTCGAAACAGCAAATCCATTTCCAGCCGCCGCGTGCTCTAGCAGAACCTGCTCTCGCGTGGCCGGATCCATCAGCTGATTCATCAACCGCAGCCCGGTCATTGCGTCTTTCGCGTAGCACACAGCTTTCCCATAGCTCGGCGCAATCTTCGTCTGCGTAAATCTCGCCGACAGCGCCGCTCCACCCACCAGCAGCGGGACCTCAATCCCTGCTCCCCGCAAATCGCTCGCGGTAATCACCATTTGCTGCGCACTTTTCACCAGCAGCCCCGAAAGCCCGATGGCATCTGGATGATGTTGCAGATAAGCCTTGATCAATTCTTCCGGCGGCACTTTAATGCCGAGATTCACAACGTCATACCCGTTGTTTTTCAAAATAATCTCAACGAGATTCTTTCCGATGTCGTGGACATCGCCTTTCACCGTCGCCAGCACGATCTTTCCGCGCTTCGCCGTGTCCGCCTTCTCCATAAATTGTTCGAGATGATTCACCGAAGCCTTCATGGCCTCCGCGGACTGCAGCACCTCGGCCACGATCAATTCATTCGCATTAAACAGCCGCCCGACTTCCGCCATCCCGGCCATCAGTGGCCCGTTGATAATTTCCAACGGTGTGACGCCTTCCGCACGCTTGCGCTCCAGATCGGCGATCAATCCGTCGCGCGTCCCTTCGATGATGTAATTCGCCAGCCGCTCGTCCAGCGGCAAATCCGCTGCGCGTTTTTTTTCTTTTTTCGTCGCCGTCCGGAAATATTCCGCGATCGCCGCGATGTGATACTGATTCACGGCTGCGCGCTGCTCTTTCTTCTGCTCGCGCCAATCCGCGGGAACGTCGCGCAGCAACTCGGACCGCGAATGATCGGCGGGCACGTCCTTAGGCGGATGCGAGAACAGGAGATTTTCGGCCAAGTCGCGCTCGTGCTGCGGAATCGAAGCGAACCGTTCCAATTTCTCCGTGTTCACAATCGCCAGGTCCAGCCCCGCTTTCGTGCAGTAGTACAGAAAAACCGAATTCACGACCTCGCGTGCGCCGGCGGGCAATCCGAACGAAACATTAGAAATTCCCAAAATCGTCCGCGCATCCGGCAGAGCCTGCTTGATGAGCCGGATTCCCTCTATTGTCTCGACCGCGCCGCCAATATAGTTCTCATCTCCTGTCGCGCACGGAAACACCAGCGGATCGAAAATGATGTCTTCCGGCCCCAGCCCATATTTTTCTGTCAGCAGCACATAACTGCGCTTCGCTACAGAAAGTTTCCGCTCCCGCGTAAACGCCTGTGCCTGCAGCTTATCCTCATCGATGCATCCAACCACCACCGCCGCGCCAAAATCATGCGCAATGGGCACCACGCGCTCGAATTTCTCTTCGCCATCTTCGAGATTGATCGAATTGATGATCGCTTTGCCCTGGCAATACGTCAGCGCCAGCTCGATCGCCGTCGCGTCGGTCGTATCGACCATCACGGGCGCTTTCACTTTGCGAATCAACTTTTCGTAAAACGGCGGAATATCTTTCTTCTCATCCCGCTCCGTGCTCTGCAGGCACACATCCACAATGTGCGCCCCGCCCTTCACCTGCCTCCGCGCAATCTCGCTGGCCTCTTCCCATTTCTCTTCCGCCACCAAATTCTTGAATAGCCTTGAGCCAATCACGTTCGTCCGCTCGCCGACTAGCAGCGGCCGCGTACTGTCCTCCGCCTCAATGGTCTCGATGCCCGAATACACCGCCCGGTGCGATTCGCTCGGCCGCAAGCGCGGTTTCTTGCCTTCCACCATGTGCGCGATCGCGCGGATGTGCTGCTCCGTCGTACCGCAGCAGCCGCCCACAAAATTCAGCCATCCATGATCCACAAATTTCTCAAGCTGCGCCGCCAGCGACGTCGGTGTCTCAAGATACTTGCCTTCCTCGTCCGGAAGCCCTGCGTTCGGATAACACGAAACAAACTCGCTCGAGATCTGGCTCAACGTCCGGATGTGATCCGTCATGAACTCCGGCCCCGTCGCGCAGTTCATTCCAAACGCCAGCGGCTTCGCGTGCCGCAGCGATGCCCACATCGCCTCCACGGTCTGCCCAGCCAGCATCGTGCCCATCGGCTCGATCGTCACCGACACGATCACTGGCACCTGCGCGCCGATTTCTTTCGAAAGCTTTTGAATCGCCAGCAGCGCCGCCTTTATATTTCGCGTGTCCTGGCAAGTCTCGACGAGCAGCAAATCCACCCCGCCTTCCACCAATCCCTTCGCCTGCGCGTAGTACGCGTCGAGCAATCCTTCAA
>JBARBE010000137.1:0-39896 GCA_049792735.1 Candidatus Acidiferrum sp. | reverse complement strand
ACGCAAGACAGGTTCGCTGGGTGACGCCGCTTGCCTGAGTTTTTATCCCACCAAGAATCTCGGCGCGTACGGCGACGCCGGAATGATCGTCACGAATTCAAGTGAGCTAGCCGCGCGATTGCGAAACATGCGCAATCACGGCCAATCCGCCAAATACGTCAGCAGCGAAGCCGGATGGAACAGCCGCCTCGACGAAATTCAGGCCGCAATCCTTCGCGTAAAGTTGCGCCATTTGCCGGAATGGCAACGCGCGCGCCAATCGCACGCGGCCGCCTACTCACAATTGTTGCTCGGCATTCCAGGAATTGCCCCGCCGCTCATCCCCGAAAATTACGAACATGTTTTTCATCAATACACGATTCGTGTCGAACGGCGCGACGCGCTGCAGCAAGTTTTGTCCTCTCGAAATATTGGCGGTGCGGTCTATTATCCCGTCCCGCTCCATTTGCAGCCGCTTTACGCTTCGCTCGGCCACAAGCCAGGCGATTTTCCGCATGCGGAACATGCCGCGAAAGAAGTGCTTTCGCTGCCCATGTACCCGGAACTGCGTCCCGAGCAAGTCACGCGCGTCGCGGAAACCGTCGCCGAATTCGTCACCGACGAACATCGCCGTGATGCAACTCCAATCAATCGCGACTGATGTCTACGAAAGGAATGTTTGCCAGGCGAACCAACTGGAATCTCGATACAAATCGTCTAAGCGCCGCCCTCGAAGCGCTTCGCGCGGCAGGCAAACCGCTGATCGACTTGACGGTGTCGAATCCGACAGAGTGCGGTTTCGCGTATGACGAAAAAGCGATCCTCGCCGCGCTTCAAAATCGAGCATCGCTCAAGTACGAGCCAAATCCGCGCGGCCTCGAAATCGCCCGAAGCGCCGTCTCACAATATTACTCCGAGCATGGCGCCGCAGTTTCTCTGAACGATATTTTTCTGACGACGAGCACCAGCGAAGCGTACTCCTTCGTGTTTCGCACGCTCTGCGATCCCGGCGACGAGCTTCTAATTCCTGAGCCGAGTTATCCGCTCTTCGATTTTCTCGCAGACATCCAAGACGTGCGGCTCGTGCGCTATCCGCTGCTTTACGACCACGGCTGGCAGATCGATTTTCACACGCTCGAACAAGCGATCACGCCGCGAACGCGTGGAGTGATCGTCGTTCACCCCAACAATCCCACCGGCCATTTTTGCAAGCCTCACGAAATGCAAAAGTTGAACGAGATTTGCAGGGCACGCGAAATTGCAATTATTGCCGACGAAGTGTTTCTAGATTTTGCGCTGAAAGAAAAACACTCGGCAACGTTCGCAGCGAACTCTGGTGCGCTGACATTTACTCTGAGTGGCCTCTCGAAGATTTGCGGTCTGCCGCAAATGAAAGCCGCATGGCTGGTCGTAAGCGGCGGGGAGCCGCGCAAATCGGAAGCGCTGGCGCGCCTCGAAGTCATCGCGGATACCTATCTTTCGATGAACGCGCCAATCCAATGGGCTTTGCCTAGTTTATTGGAGCTGCGGCACGCGTTTCAAAAACAGTTGATGGCGCGCGTCCCCGAAAATCTTGCAGAATTGGATGCGCAGTTGGCGAAACAAAAATCCTGCAGCCGACTGGAAGTGGAGGGCGGCTGGAACGCGATAATCCGAGTACCAGCGACGCGCAGCGATGAAGAACTCGCCATCGACCTCCTCGCCACGAAAGGTGTGTACGTCCACCCCGGCCACCTCTACGATTTTTCTTCCGAAGGCTTCGTGGTTCTGAGCCTGATCACACCAGAAGAGAGCTTCGGCAAGGGTATACAACTCTTGGCAGCACACTTCTAGCCGTACCGCGGAGAAGCCAGTCGCCTTGCCGCAGATGCATTCCCGCTTCGAATGCTGGCGCTCAAGAATTTTAGAAATTACAAATTGCGTTGAGCGGCAGCCAGCACGGCGAAGCAATTTACGCTTAAAGTGCGGCGCGACACCGCTGGTCGCGCCGTGGCTCAATTTGGATGCCAAGTGCAGTAAATAAGTTGTATGAAAAGTTTCTTCAGATTTTCATAATAAAAAGCCGGACGCAGATAGTCTCCAGCTAAGTGGAGAGGACCAATCCTTCGATATGAAAAATGGAATGGGCTCGTGTAGATCGCCTGTAGAAATACGATTTACCTGCGAAAAATAAAGGGGTTAGCAAGAACTTATAAGAATATTCATTTTGTTTAGAGAGTGGCAATCATTTTGCGTGTATTGGTTCTCCGGAGCAATCTGGACCACATAGTTGTCATATATTAAAAAGTTCAAAAGCAAACTGGAGACAATATGAAACGCGTACTGACAGCAGAAACGGGTCACATCTCGATTCGTCACTTGATCTTCGCCGGCTGCTGCCTGATTTTGAGCCTGACACTAGGCACTTTTGGTGTGACGAATGCTGGTGCCCAAGTGACGAAGGGTTCGATCTCGGGGGTATTGCTCGATCCTCAGGGCGCGGCCGTGCCAGGGGCAGAAATCAAGGTGGTGAACGCAGACACAGGCGAAGCGGCCGCAACGACATCGGACAACTCGGGAATATTCCGATTGAACCTGCTCACGATCGGGAGATACAAAGTGGACATCTCGAAGCAGGGATTTAAGAAGACGGTGTTTGGCAGCGTAAACGTCGCATCGGCGCAGGACACGGGACTGGGCACGATTCGGTTGGAAGTGGGCGACATTGCGACGTCCGTGGAAGTAACAGAAACCGCGCCCCTGGTGGACAGCACAGAAGCGCAAATTTCAACGACTTTTTCGACTGCTCAACTCACCACAATGCCGAGCATCCAGGCGAATCAGGGCCTGGATTATCTGGCGCTCTATGTTCCTGGCGTTTCCTCTCCGGGAATGGAGGGATTCAGCAACAGCAACGGCACAGGCTTCGCAGTGGAGGGCATTCGGGCGCGAAACAATGACCAACAGATCGACGGCCAGTTCAACAACGACAATTCCGTGGGAGGCCCCAGCCTGTTCTTGAGCGATCCGCAGTTCGTGCAGGAGTACCAGCTCACGACAAATAATATGAGCGCGGAGTACGGGCGAAACTCGGGCTCGGTGGTGAACATCATTACGAAGAGCGGAGGAAACACGGTCCACGGATCGATTTATGGGACGGAAGGTAATTCGGGTTTTGACGCATTGAGCAATACGCAGAAGGAATTTCAAGGGCTGACGCAAGTTCCGCATTACAACGATAGCTTTGCGGGCGCGACGATCGGCGGACCGATGATCAAGGACAAGCTGTTTTATTTCGGCGGATTTGATACGGAGATTATTCCGCAGTCGTCGGTGTATGGCACGGGAAGCTTGACGCCTACGCCAGTCGGCATTGCAGCGCTGGAAAGTTGCTATCCCTACGCACCGGGGGGGATCGCACCCGCCATGCAAGCATTGGCAAAATATGGGCCATACGGAGTTACTGCGGGAAATCCGACGACCATTTCCCCCGTCACGAAGTACTACGACAATCCGTCAAATCCGAACAGCATTGATCCCGCAAACAATGACCCAGCTTGCGCGGTGGATGAGGGCGGGGTTCAGAGGACACTTTCGACCGGGTCGCATCAGTACAACTGGGTGTACAAGATGGACCTGAATACGGACAAGAACCATTTCTATGGCCGGTACCTCTACAACCATTCCGACTTTTTCAACGTGGACGAGGGCCAAGCCGCGGCGGGCTATCCCGTGAACATACCTGCTTTTTCCCAAGATTATGCGTTTAGCTGGGTGCGAACCATTACGGACCGGCAAGTAAACGAGTTTCGCGCTAGTTACGGACGAGAGAATGTAGAGTTCGGGACCAACAGCATTGGGAATACCGTGCCGTCCGCTTCGGACATCTCGAGCGGCCTCGCAGTCGTCTCGGCGGGAAGCGGGAATCTCTCGTATGGTCCCGCCAACAATTTGCCGCAAGGCCGTATCGTGAACAGCTACCAGTTGCAGGATAACTGGACGTATATCAAGGGGCGCCACGCGCTGAAGGCGGGCGTAAATTTCACCTATCAGCGCTCGCCGAATTATTTCTTGCCATATGTAAATGGAGGATACAGCTACCACGACTTCGTGGCCATGGCCGAGAACACCGCCAGCACGATCAACGTTACTTCAGGCGACCCTGTGCTCGACTTCCGCGAGAAAGATTCCTTTCTCTACGTCCAGGACGACTACAAAATCAAGAACAATCTAACGCTGAATTTGGGCTTGACGTGGAGCTATTATGGGCAGCCAGCCAATCTGTTCCACAACAAGACGGTCGCGCAACAGTCGGGTTCGGAGCCGTTCTGGAATCCGTCCCTGCCCACGTCGGTTACTACATTTCCTTCGATTCCGGCCCCCAAAGCGAGCTTCGGGCCGAATGTGGGGTTTGCCTGGTCTCCGGGGATGGACAACAAGATTTTCGGGAACAACAAGACGACGATTCGCGGGGGATACCGCTTCGCGTACGATCCGCCAGTTTATAACATCTACTTGAATATCGCGTCGGCGGCACCGAATGTGCTGGCGCAGACGCTTACGCCCGCTTCCATCGGGGGGCCCCTGCCAAGCATTCCAGTGGATCCGTTTGGGCCGGCGGTGCGCAGCTCGCTGTCGAATTATCTAACCTTTGGAGTTGCGGACCCGAGGACTTTCAACCAGACAAGCATCACGCCGAACTTTGGTCCGCAGAAGACCAGCCGGTGGTCGTTTGGCATACAGAGAGAGATTTCGCCAGCACTGGCACTGGAAGCACGTTATGTGGGGAACCACGCAGGCAATCTTTTCCAATCGATCAACGAGAATCCCTACATAGCAGGGATTGCGGCAGATTTCCCGAACGCGCTCCCCACCGGCGTTACACCGTGTACGGCCCCGGCGGTTGCGAGCGCGTTGGGACGAGTGAACTGCAACGAAGGAGTCATCCGTCAACGGACCAACAGCGCTTACTCTGATTACAACGGGCTAGAATTGGAGGCCCGGACCAACAATCTGTGGCATCAATTGACGATGCGGGCGAATTATACGTGGAGCAAGACGACGGACAACGCCGATGAGATTTTCGGGACGTTCTCTTCGGGGCAGGCGATCGCTTTTTCTCAGGATCCCCTGAGTTATACCGGGGCGGAGCACGGGCTTTCGGCGTTGGATTTTCCACAGCAGTTCCATTTGCTCGTAACCGAAGCAATTCCGTTTTACCGCGAGCAGCATGGCGTCCTCGGCCATGTCCTCGGCGGCTGGGAAGTTTCGGCGGCGTATATAATTTCTTCTGGGCAGCCGTATACACCTGCGCAGTTCGCGCTGAATTATTTCTCGGGAGCGCCGAGTCCTTACGTGGACGTGAACTTCAATACCGGATTTGCCGGTAACTACGACGGAGGAACGCGGCCATTCATCGGAAGCCTTTCTGCGCCAGCGACCCAAGTAGGCATCTATGCAGCGGATGCCTGCAACAACTTCGGCGTCGGCTGTTCGCTTGCGGCCACCCAGCTGATCAGCCTCAACGACATCAACAATGGAGACTCAGTAGGAACTCCGGTCACGAACAAGCAGGTACGGTATATCGCCAACGGCTACCAAGCAGACCAAATATTTGGCACGCCGTTCGGCAATGCCGGGCGGAATACGCTGCGCGCCTGGGAAACCAACAACGTGAACCTATCGTTGATCAAGAACATCAAATTCTGGGAGCGCGTAAATCTGCAATTGCATATCGATGCCCAGAACGCTTTCAATCATCTGCAGCCAAACGAAGGCATAGACCCATTCATCGACGACGCCGGGGAGGCGCAGTTGGGCACGGGGTTTGCGAATCCGTACGTACAAACCAGCCCTGCTCGCGTCATCCGTTTAGGGCTAGTCGTTAATTTCTAGAAACCAAGCAAATGTTTTGAAGCGCCGGTGACCGCCCTTTGGGGCCGCCGGCGCTTTCTCATTCTTCGGCGCTCGACGCACATTCCCTGAAGAATATTGGCTAGCGTGGCGGAAGCGGCTAGAGATTCCGCAGATGGGCGAGGCGGAAGGGGGAGCCGAGGTGTTCGCGGAGGTCGATCCAGTGTTGTTCGGGGATGGTCAGGAAGACCTCGACGACTTTGGGATCGAACTGGGTATTGGCGCAGCGCCGAATTTCCTGGCATGCATGGGACATGGGAAGAGCTTTTCGGTAGGGACGGTCGCTGATCATGGCGTCGAGAGAATCGGCGATGGTGAAAATGCGGGCGCCGAGGGGGATTTGGTCACCTTTTAGCGCGCGGGGATAGCCGGTGCCGTCATAAAACTCCTGGTGGGCCAGGACGATTTCAGCGGCGTCGCGAAGGAAGGGGATGCGGATGAGCATGTTATAACCGATTTCGCAGTGCTTGCGCATGACTTCTTTTTCCGCGTCCGTGAGCGGGCCAGGTTTACGGAGAATGCCGTCGGGGATGGCCATTTTGCCGATGTCGTGGAGGAACGCGGCGCGGGCGAGGATGGGCAAGTAGTGATTGGGAACAGGCATGGCTTTAGCGATGGAAATGGTGAAGGCGGTGACGCGCTGGCAGTGGCCCTCGGTTTCGGCGTCCTTCAAGTCCAGGGCGCTGCCGAGGGCTTCGAGCGTGTCGTCATAGGATTGTTCGAGCTGAGCGAGAGCGCCGGTGAGCTGAGCGGTGCGCTCTTCGACTTGCTGTTCGAGTTTTAGCTGGTAGCTGCGATTTTCTGCGACGAGACGGCGATGCTGAAGAGCACGGCCGACGCCGAGGAAGAGCTGGTCTTTCTCGAAGGGCTTGAGGATGTAGTCGTAGGCGCCGCGGCGGATGGCTTCGAGAGCGGTGGAAATGTCGTGAATGGCTGTGACCATGATCACAGGGACTTCGGGGTCGTACTCGCGGAGCCAATCGAGCAAGCGGATGCCATCCATTTCGGGCATGATCATGTCGCTTAGGACGAGATCCGGCGTGGACTTTTTGACTTGTTCCTGAGCAGCGCGGCCATTGCTTACGGCCGTGCAGCGATACCCCTTCGATTCGAGCATGGTGGAAACGACTTCTCGAATCGCCTCTTCATCATCGACGACCAGGATCTGTTCTAGTTCCACGGATGTTTGCCCCTAGCGCCATTATACGGGACGGCACAGGAGTACTGAGGTGAGCTTGCCCATTAAGAAAATAGCATGTTAGCGTCCAAGGAAGCTCGAAAGTAGGCTTTGCGGCGCCCGCAGCAGGAGATCCAGGGAATCTTGCATCGCGGCGACAGCCATTCAGACCGGGAGGCAGCGCATCGTGTTGGCAAACCAGGGCCTGCTCGGGATTGCTTTCTTCGAGGCGTCGGCGTTCATCGTCCTGTTTGTCCTCTTCCTGATTTTCCGGCGCGATCCTATAAACAAGTATTTCCGATTGTGGGTTGCGGGATGGTCCTGCTTTACGCTGGCCTCGCTGTGCGAAATCACAATGTTGAGCCGCAATCTTCCGGAATTGTGGCTGGCCGTGGTAATAGGAAAAGTGGCGGCGTTGTTGCTGTTCTCTGCTGCAGTGGTGCGGTACACGACGAGCGCGGGGAAGCGCAGCTGGCCGGTGCTGCCACTTGCGGGAGTCGTGCTGCTCGCCGTGTTTTATTTCCAGCGCAGCGTGGAGCAGAGCTTCGGAAACGTGCGATGGGGAACGGCGCTGCTGACGAGCGCGATATGCCTGTGGGCCGGGATGGTGTTGTGGAGATCGCCCAAGGCGCAAGGCGGGCACGGGGTGCGATTGCTCGGGGGCGTCTTCCTGCTGGACGGGCTACATGGAATGGATCGACACCTGTGGGCGCAGCAGCCTTATTTCTTGCTGCGGGTGGCGTTCGACCACTTGCTGGGTGTGGCGTTGGGAATCGCCATGGTCGTAGTGGTATTGGAAGGAGCGCGGTCGCGGACGGTAGAGCTGAATGAGAAACTACGGCGACTGACGCTGCTGACAACGGCGAGCATGCAAACGCTGTCGGTGCAGGAAGTGCTGGACCGTGTGCTCGCGGATCTCGTGAAGAGCCTGGGGGCGACGCACGGGATAGTGCGGCTGCTGGAGGGCGAAGGAGATAAGGCGCAGTTGGTCTTGCACGCTTCGGTGGGATTTAACCGGGAGTTCCAAGAAAAATACAGGAAGTTGCCGGCGAAAGCGCCATGGTCTCAGCAAGTCTTGCACAAGGACTGTGAGTTCCTGAGGCTGGAAGACGAGCCCGACGCGGGGGTGCGGCAGCGCATGGCGGAAAGCGGGATTGGGAACATCGTCACGATGGCGCTGCCTGGAAAAGACGGGCCGCTTGGAGTGATCGCGATAGGCTCGGCGCAAAGCGAACAGTTTCAGGCGGATGAGATTTCGTACCTGCTCAACATCAGCAATCTGCTGGGATTGACGCTGCAAAATCTGCGGCTGTTCGAACAAGTGGCGACGGTGCAGCAGCAGTGGGCGTACACGTTTGATTCTATCGGCGACCCAATCTTGGTGCACGACCAGCAAGGACGGATTCTCCGGTGTAATTTGAGGTTAGGACACTTGCTGGGCAGAGATTCGCATGCGCTCGGGGGGCGGGCGGTGATGGAACTGCTCGCCAAGAAGAATCTCAGTTATGAGAAGTGCCCGTATTGCGAGGGAGTCGCTGGAGAAGGGGATGAGCCGGACCCGTGGCTGCAAGGGTATTTTCTTGCGTCGAACTCGACGTTTACCGATCCGGCCGGAAACTTGCTCGGGACGGTGCACGTCCTGAAGGACATCACGGAGAGAAAACGCGCGGAGGAGAAATACCGGACCCTGGTTTCGAGTGTGCAGGAAGGCGTTTTTATTTCCACGCCGCAAGGACGATTTCTGGACTTCAACGATGCGATGTTGCGTATGACAGGTTATGAGACGCGGGAGGAATTGCTGGGGGCGGATATTCCTGGCTCGATGTATGCGAATCCGGCAGACCGGGAGCGTTTGAAGAAGTTGCTTCAGGAGCACGGGGCGGTGGCGGATTTTGAGTTCGAGATGAAGCGCAAAGACGGGGAGATTCGTACGGTGCTGGAATCGTCCATCGCCGTGAAAGATGCTGTCGGGAATGTCACGGCCTATCAGGGGTTTCTGCTGGATATAACCGAGAGAAAACGGGCGGAGCAGGAAATCCGGCGGCGAAACCGCGAACTGTTGGTACTGAACTCGATAGGACAAACTCTGATGGAGTCGCTGGATTTGGGCGATTCGCTTCACCGGACGCTGAGGCAGATGGCCGATTTGTTCAACCTGGATGCATGCGCGCTATATCTGTTCGATGATGCGGGCACGCAGATCCGGCGGGTGGCTGCGGTGGGGCATCGCTCTGAGTATGCGAGGAATTTTCCCGCGGTCCCGGTGAAGCCGGAGCTGCTTCAGCATATTCAAGCGGTGCACGCGACGTTTCTATCGGCCCAGGGATTGCCGCTGCCGGCAGTATTTCGCGAGGCGCAAAGGAAAGAAGAGCTGCTCTCTTCCTATATCGTTGTGCTTTGGTCGAAGGACCGAGTGATCGGAGGGCTGACGGTAGGAAGCCGCACGCCGAAAGAGTTTTCGCCCGCCGACATCAACTTGTTGATCGCGGTTAGCAGCCAGCTCTCGAGCGCCATTGAACGCACGACACTCTACGAAGAAGCCCGCCAGGCATACGAGAACCTGCGCCGAACGCAGGAGCAGCTGTTGCACAGCGAGAAGATGGCCGCGGTGGGGCAATTGATTTCCGGAGTGGCGCACGAGCTGAATAATCCGCTGACGGCAATTCTGGGCTACAGCCAATTGCTGACCTCCAGCGGACAGATGGGACCGCAAGGGCTAGAGTATTCGGAAAAGCTCTACAAGCAAGCGCAGCGGACGCATCGGATTGTGCAGAACCTGTTGAGCTTCGCGCGGCAGCACAAGCCGGAGCGCGTGCCGGTTCAGCTCAATTTGATTTTGGAGGAGACGCTGGCACTGCGCGATTATGACTTGCGAATGAATCATATTCGCGTACACCTGGAGCTTGCAGCAGACCTACCTTTGACTTCGGCGGATCCGCACCAGTTGCAACAAGTATTCCTCAATCTCGTTAACAACGCGGTGGACGCGATGCTGGAGCATTCCAACGAGGGGGATCTCTGGGTGCGCACGGGCGCACAGAAGGACAAACTGTTTATAGAGTTTACCGACAGCGGGCCTGGCGTGAAGGATGCATCGAGGGTGTTCGATCCTTTCTACACGACGAAACCGGTCGGCAAGGGAACTGGGCTGGGTCTGAGCATCTGCTACGGGATTATCACGGAGCATGGTGGAACGATCAGCGTGCGTAATGTCCCGCCGCGAGGAGCGACGTTCCTGATCGAAGTGCCCTACCAGCCTGCGAAATCAGCAAAGCCGAGTAAGGATCCCGAGTCTGGCCAGGCGCTTGAGCAGGCAAGGGGCGGGCGAATTTTATTGATCGATCAGGATGAGTCCGTGATGGAGACGACGCGAGCCATCCTGCGTGAGCGTGAGCATGAAGTCGAGACGGCTAACAGCGCCGCAGACGCCATGGCGCTTCTCGAGAAAGAGGAGTTCGATTTGGTTGTGGCGGATATCGATCTTTCCGGCACTCTTGAAAGAAACATTCTTCATGACTGGATCCAGGCGCGCAGGCCGGCATTGGCGAGGCGATGCGTTTGGATGCGTGCGGTTGCGCCGTTGGGGCGGATCCCGGATGAAGCGCCGGATAACGGCCATCACATTCTCCAGAAGCCGTTCAAGTCGGCGGAGCTATTGGCCGCTGTGGACGGAGCGCTAGGGAGTGTTCAGATCTCGCCCGTCAAGAGATGAGGCCAGCTTGGCCGCCAAAGCCGCGCGCTCACCAAGGTCCTTCATCGCCGCTTCCAAGCGGATCGAAAGCCTGCTAACGACTTCGCTCAAAGACCCAAGCTCGGGAAGAGCCGAAAGACCGAGAAGGAACTTGACGCGGACCATCTCATAACGCACGGAAAAGACCAAGCCCATGCGGAACCGCGCGAATTCTTGTTGAAGCCCAACCTGCGGCGACATCGATGCAACGACGCGCGCCAATCGCCATAAATTGAGGAAGTCGGCGCGAAGGAAGGACAGATAGGCAAGCGCAATTCTTCGGCGCTCAAGGCGCACTCTGCGCGCTAACCTGGATGAACCTCGCGAGGCCAGAAAGACAAAGTCTTCCGGGGCCATCGCCTGCCGCACTTGCGGGAAGTAGGTGACGTGACGCCGCTCCCGTTCTTCCGAGATGCTGATGACGCCATGGGTATTCTCAGGCCGCCGCGGATCGCGAAGGACGCCAATCAGAAGAACTAAGAGCAGCGCCGCAAAACCACAAAGAACTATAAGAGCGAGGTTCAATGTGAACGTGCCTCCAGTTTCCAAAGTCGCAGGAGTTTTTTATTGAGCAGGCGTAACTGCTCATTGATCTGTGGTGAGAGCCGTTGATACTCTGAATCCGAGAGTGAGGCAATTTGCCGGTCCTCGGCGGGAAAAGGCTTCCTCACAGCTACCACCCATATGACGAGGGCTGCCACGAACGAGAGCGTGGTCAGGAATTGCCAGGTCGCCTGATGGACCTCATAGCCCTTATGGAAAAGGAGCTGAACAAAAGTGTTGATCAGAACTTCGACACAGGAGTTTAGGCAGAATCCTCCGAGGATCATTTTGTAGGCCGTTGGGACCTGAATGGAGTAGTAACGGACCAGGAGCATGCAAGCAATGACAGCCGTGGCAAAAGTGAGATGATAGCCGCGATTGAGTTCGAACAATCGCTCCATAGCGCCGTGGCCGCTGCTTGTGATTGCTACTAGAAATACGACCAGAGTTGAAGTGAACGCGATTGCCCGCCATCCGAGGCCCCAGATACCCGGGTAAGGCCTAAGCGTGATGCCAAGGATTTCGGTGGTCGCCAAAGCCTGGGCGAGGAGTGTAATGGATTCCGAAACCCAAGCGAGGGTGATAAAGGTGGCAGGACTCATCCCGTGAATAAAGTACAAAATAAAGACGAAACTGGCTTGGCCAATATCGAGAACAATGTAAGCCGTGAAATAAGGCACTCTCCGAGAATTCCCCTTCAGAAACAGAAGAGCCAGCACGATAAGTTGGGCAAGGGTACTGCAGGCCCAAATAAATTGGACGGAGAGGGGCATGCTGGTCATTGGTATTGAATGCTAGCATGTCTTGACTGGCCGGTAAATAAGCTAGTTGTCTCGCCAGCGACAACAGTTGATATTGGAAGGATCACGCAGACAGGAAAGGGGGGCGGAAGCTTTACGGCTTTTGGAAAGCGGAGCTGCCGATTGAGATCAACGCCGAAAAAGAAGTCTGGATTGCCAGCTCGAAGGGGCGCTGAGCCTACAAGGAAAATGCGAATCGTGCATTAGACTTTACTAAGGTTGGGCGCTCCGCAACTCAGTGTCCGGCCAGGGGCGAGCTGCGGAGCGTCGAGGTTTCTCAGTTTCTATGCCATCAGTCCCGGTGGGGTCGGCATGGGAAGAGGCGTACCGCTAGCGGAGAGGATGGTACGTCCCGGCGGAGTCGGCATGGGAAGAGGCGTGCCGCTGGAGGAGAGGATGGCACGTCCGGGTGGGGTCGGCATGGGAAGAGGCGTGCCGCTGACAGAGGGGACGGCGCGTCGCGGTGGAGTCGGCATCGGAAGAGGCGTGCCGCTTAAAACAGCAACAGATGCCGCGGCAGTGCGATTACTGGATAAGTGTTTGACCGAGCTGTTAACAGGTAGTACGATCAAAATCGCTGCGAGAAGCAAACCGGACCGAACTAAGATGTTTTTCGTCATGGATGAACCCTCCTGGCTCAACCATGACGGGCAATGAAATATAATGATGGTAATGATTCAAAGCGTTCCGACTTCGGAACGGACAACGGATCAAAATGATTACGCAGCTCCAACAAAACCGCCGGATCATTCAGGACTTCACACTAAACACGCTGGCGGGCATTCCCGGGGAATTCGGCCGGCTCGCCTACATGGCCTCGCTGCGCGATCTGTCAAGCGGAAGATACGAGCATGCAGGGCTGGCGGCCCTATATCCGGACGAAGCGATCCAGCAGGCCTTACGGGCGTGCCATGAGCAAATTTTTGAGAGAGTTTTGGAAACTCCGCTGGCGAGGCAGGAGGCCGACTTGAAGGAATGCCTCGAAAGAATGCCGGGTGGACTTTGCGCCGCGGTAGTGCACTGGCATCGGATGGAAGCCTACCGGGTATTGATGCCGGAGAGCTCTCCGGGCTACCTCAAGGAACTTTTCTGCTCGAATCTGCGCGCTCTGCTGGAGATTCTCCGGGAAGAATGTTCCACGGCTCGTTGAACCGGGTCACCACCCCAACTACACGGCCGACCACTTCTGCTTCCTCGGGATGGCGCCAAACCTCCGGCATACAACGAGAAAGCGGATGCGGCTGCATTAGCAAACGGGCGCCGTCCTGGTGAAACCATCCGCAGCGATAGCCGTCGCGGACCTCGATAAAGTACATCGGCCGGTCATATTCATTCGCCCAATTCTCGTTTTCAATGCGGCGGACAGTCACATCCACCAGGACGACGCTGCCCGGGCGAAGCAATGGCACCATCCGCCTATCCGACGAGCCGATATATCCATAACGATGGTGAGAGTTTCCGTTGGTGAGCACACCCTCGAGATTGCCCCATTGTTCGACCATTCGGGAAAGGATCTCTGTACGCTTCGGATCGAATGACGGATCGAATCGCAGGGGAGTCCTTAGAGAAACGGGAGCGGCGGCGAGATGGGTGTGCGGCGCATGAAACGCACTGCCGTCGGGGAAGCAGTCCTCAATCGGAACGTCATACCAGCGAAAGATCTCGAGAGGGTTTAGATGGTAGACGACTGCGAGGGTATAGAGTTTATGAAGGCCGGGAACGACGCCGCGGTTTTCGATGTCCGCCAAGCGGCTGATATGAAGTATCAACTCAGGACGGCCGCGTCGCGCGGCAAGTTCAAAGCTGGCGCGTTCGACATCCCGATAAGTTAAACCAAGTCGTTCACGGGCTTGCCGTAGACGAAGTCCGGGGAGCATGTTTTCCTCGGGAGAGTTCCTGGAACTGACAGGATAGAGTACAACAGAGTTACCATTCTGTTAAGAATTCAGAACGGCGAACTGTGGATTTCTGGTGTGTGTTTTTTCGGCGGCTCCGGTAGGAATAATCATTTTTGAGTGCTGGGGCCGGTTTTCTCCGCTATCTTGATTCCTTCTAGCTGATTGCAAGGGATTAACGTTTCTGGGAATGCCTTCGGCCGCTAATTTCCAGATGAAACGGCGCAATGGGGGTGCAGCTCCATAGCGGTTCCAATACGGCTGCGCCCGCCCCTCCCTCCGCGTTTGTCTCCGCGCGTTATCTGTTATTCTTCAAAGATGATGGCCCTCTCGATCAAGCGGATAGCCAAATCCCTCTGTGTATTTCTCCCGGTGGCCGTATGGTTTCTCTGTGAAGGGACTCTCCGCGCGCAAGTAGCCGCCACAGCGCCTCCCGCGGCTTCACAGACGAAGGTGGACAATGCGGAATTCGCGGCGGCCGCGGATGAGGTGTTGCAGCAGGTCAGCGAGATCACCGGGCTGAAGCAGCTTACTCCTCTGAAGAAGACGCTTCGATCGCGGGAAGAGATCCGTGCCTACGTTATTCGGGAGATGGACGACGAGAAAAACCCGGCCGAGCGCTACGGCGAGGAACGCAGCGCTGAGGCCTTCGGCCTGATTCCAAAAGGGTTTGACCTGGATCACTTCATGATTGATTTGCTGACCGAGCAGATTGCGGGACTGTACGACCCGAAGGCCCGGGAATTTTACGTTGCTGATTGGATTCCGCTGGAGGATCAGCGCATGGTGATGGCTCATGAATTGACCCATGCGCTCCAGGACCAACATTTTCAGATCGATGCGTGGGTTAAAGCGGCGCGGCCGAACGACGACGCGGAGATGGCGCGCGAGTCCGTGCTGGAAGGCAGCGCGATGGCCGCCATGGTCGATTATTTGCTGCAAGGAACGGGGCGTTCGGTGCAGGATTTGCCGCCGTTCGACCCTTCCGTTTTTGCCGGCGATTTGTCCAAGACTCCGAAGCTGCAAGAAGCGCCTCAGTTCCTGAAGGATTCTCTGGTCTTTCCTTATTTGGATGGGTTGACTTTTTCGGCGGCGATCCTGAGAACTTCGAAGTGGAAGGGAGTTTCAGCCGTTTTTGCAAACCCGCCAGTTTCGACTCAGCAAATCATGCACCCGGCTCTTTACAAATCGGGGAAAGTTCCTGTTCAAGTGACGATTCCTGCTTTCGAGAAACTTCTCGGACAGGACTGGACGAAAATCGATGAGAACGTCATGGGCGAGTTTGGCTGGAAAGAAGTTCTGAAACAATTTTTGGATGGAGAGGCGGCTGTACCGCTTGCCGCTGCGTGGGACGGCGACCGGTACGTTCTCTACGAGCAGAAACAAACGAAGAAGCTCGTCCTGGTGGCACGCTTGCGGCTGGCTAGCGAGGACCAAACTGCGCACTTTTATGAGGCGTATTCGCAGGCGCTTGAGAAAAAATACAGTGGGCACAAGAATGTGGTGAACCGCGCGAATTTTCTTTCGTTTGATACGCCAGACGGCGGGGTGTTTTTGCGTTGTGTGGCGGCCGAGTGTGTTTCGGTGGAAGGCACAACACGAAGCGTGTTTGACGGTATGAACGGCCTCATCGGCTGGCCTGCCGCGCCTGAGGCGCCCAAAGTGGCTGCCGCTTCACACAGATAAATCCAATTTCTAAAACTTGTGCTGGCGACTCAGTTTATATTTCGGTCATGCACTGAGGCCCAAAGGCCGGCATTTAGCGGCAAGAGGCCACTGGCCGCCGGGGCCTACTTTGTCGCGGAGTTCGCTCGCAGCGATCCTGCCATGCTGCGATTCGCGGCTCTGCTTTTACCTTCCAACCGGTTGATTCGCTTTATCAATTTTTCGGCGGTGCGAGACGCGCGGCTTGCGGCGTACGGATCGCGCGTGTGCGAGTGCGTGTGGCGAAGCTTGGCCAGGCCCAGGCGGGCAAATTCGGCCGCGCGAGCGGGATCCTTGGCACGGCGCTCGTAATGGATGGCGAGTTGCTCGCAAGCCAGAACACCATCCTGCGGATCGGAGACGAGTTCGAGCCATAGCGCTGCCGCGGCCGCGTGGTCGCCACGGCGTTTGGCTAGAAGAGCAAGCTCGCGGCGCGCGCGCGGGCGAAATTCGGCGGGAAGGCCAAGATCGAGAGCTTGCGAGCAAGCAGCCTGAGCGCGATCGGAATCGCCGCGCCGCTCGAGAAAACGCGACAGGCCGAAGAGATCGAGGCTGTCGAAACCTTCACGGTCCTTATCTGGAGAAGCAAGAAGTTCATTGATTTTGCCGAAGAGCGCCGCGAGGCCGCGCAAATCCATCTGATTGTGGCGGACGACGCCGACGAGAGGCTCCGAGGAGCCGCCGTGAAGGTAGTCGAAGTAATACTGAGGAATCAGGGCGGATGCGATGTCGTCTTCGCGATGCCAGCCGAGGCGCGGAGCATCGAGCACGCGGCGCTCAAGCTCGATAAGGCGGACGGAGCCGAGGCGGAGCTTCCAGAGAGCGCGCGCGGGGTGGAGAAGATCGAGATGCGCTGAGAGCAGCGGCGTGGGGATGGAGCGGGTCATCGTAAAGCGATTTTCGAGCAGCGGCCAATCGAAGGACTTGCCGTTGAAGGTGACGAGCACGGGGCGCTCCGCGAGACGCGCGGCAAGTTCGTGAAGGAGCGAGTGCTCTTCGGAGAAGTCGCGCATGAAGAATTGTTCGACTTGGAGCCCGCCGGCGTCCCACCACGCAATGCCTACGAGAAAGGGATAGGTGCCTGTGCCTCCGGCCAAGCCAGTGGTTTCCGTGTCCAGGAACAACCATCGGGAGGGCTCTTCGAGCGCGGCGCGCGTGCGGCTGGCGAGAGAAGTGTCGCGTGTGCGGGAGAGAAGTTCGAGAGCGACGGCGGACGGCTCGGAAAATTCGGGAGTGGAAAACCAGTTGCGAATGGCGAGGTGCTCGCCGAAATGATTTTTGGCGACGCCTGCGCCGAGAAGATGGGCGAGAGAGTCTTCCTGATCCGGCGCGCGCAAAGCAGTTGGACGCGATGGAGCCGGGCGCCCAGGTCTGAGTGCAGCGAGCCGCGAGAATTTGTCCGCGGAAGCGGCCATCTAGCCACGCAGCCTATCGAGAATGGCCAGAGCAGCTTCTTTGGCGCGAGGGGCGAGGTCTCCAGCAGGACCTACGCAGGATGGGCAGCCTTGTTCGCATGTGCATGCGGCGATCAATTCACGTGTTTTATTGACGAGAAGATCGTGTGCGCGGAAAAGCGGCTCGGAAAAGCCAATGCCACCGGGATAAGCGTCATAGAGATAAAGATTCGGTTCAAAAAACTCTTTAAGGTTGCCGCGGGAAACGTCTCGGAGGCGCGACGGCGTGAAATCATCTGTCGCGACCGGGCTGAGCCCGTGAATCGGCGCGGCGTGTTGTGACTCGGTCGATGAGTGGCCAGAATCCGGGTCTGGAGGCCGCTCGCCGATGGCGGTACCGAGGTCCCGGCCGTCGCACATCAGGAGCAGCGTGGCGACAGAGGCAAGCGCGTGCAGCAATCCGAACATGCCGCTTTGCCTCTCGCTGACGCTGTAGGGAAGTGATTCGAGCAGCGGCCGCTCGAGCGTAATCCAATACGAGGTGGTGTGCATCTCGTTCTCGGGAAGCTCGAGCTTGCCGTCGCCGATATTTTCGTTGGTGAAAAATTTTATTTTCTTGAAGCCGACGACTTGCGAGCGCACTAGGACATCGCCGTGAGAATGCAAATTCGGGGAAGCCGCTGTCGCGGCGGCGGTTTCCGACGCTTCGAGAACGCGTACTTGCGTGTAGCGCACGGCGTCAGTGTAGTAGTCAACATCCACCTGCTTGACGTAGGCCTTGCGCTCTTTGAAATCCAGATGCTCGACGTGATATTGCTGCCCGCCGTGAATGTAGTTGGCTTTCTCGTGCAGAAAAACCAGCGCGCTGGGAAAATCCACTTCGCCGATGACATTGGCCCCGCCGGTGATATCGATGATGACGAAATTGTCGCTGCTGATCGAGCGCAGGCTGATCGTGTCGGCGGGATAGGCTTCGTGCGTCCAATGATAATGATCTCCGGCAAGGTGCAGATAGCCGGCTTCGGCGAGGCGCGCGCAGAGGTCCGGCAGATCGACTTCGCCAAACTGTTCGCCGGGGGCGATGGGCAGTTCAAAAGAAGCGCATTTCAGGTGATTGATGAGGATCTCGAGATTGTCCGGCTGGATGTAGGCGTGCTCGGGCGTGTTGCCAAAAAAGTAGTCTGGATGGCGCACTATGAATTGATCGAGCGGAGACGAAGAAGCGACCATTACGGCGCAGGAGCTACCGCTGCGGCGTCCGGCGCGTCCAGCGCGCTGCCAAGTACCGGCGATCGAGCCGGGATAGCCTGCCATCACCACCGTGTCCAGCGAGCCGACATCGATCCCCAACTCCAATGCGCTTGTGCTGACGACGCCGCGGATACGACCATCGCGTAAGCCGCGCTCGATTTCGCGCCGCTCATTCGGCAAATAACCGCCGCGATAGCCGCGAATCGTCGCGTGCTTGCCGGGCAGCTTAGGATTCGCTTGCTGAAGATACGTCAGGAGAATTTCCGTCTGTAGACGCGAATTGGCGAAAACCATGGTCTGCAGATCACGCTTCAAGAATTCCTGCGCGACTCGCGATGTTTCGTTGATGTAGCTGCGGCGAATGCCGAGCGCGCGATTCACGACGGGAGGATTATAAAAGACGAACGTTTTTTCGCCTGCCGGCGCGCCGTTGGCATCGAGCACATCCACTTCTTTTTCGAGCAACCTGTTTGCCAGCTCGCCAGGATTCGCAATCGTTGCCGAGCAACAAATGAATTGCGGGTCGCGCCCATAAAAATTCGCGATGCGCCGCAGCCGCCGCAGCACGTTACAAAGATGGCTGCCAAAAACGCCGCGATAGGTGTGCAGCTCGTCGATCACAATGTAGCGAAGATTTTCGAAAAGCCGTGTCCAGCGCGTGTGATGCGGCAGGATGCCCGTGTGCAGCATGTCCGGGTTCGTAAGCACTACGTGGCCTTTTTCGCGTATCGCCCGGCGCGCGTCGGCGGGCGTGTCGCCGTCATACGTGAAAACGCCGAAGCGGTTGTCGAGGCGCTGGTTGAGGTCATAAAGTTCCGCCAACTGATCCTGCGCCAGCGCTTTGGTAGGGAAGAGATACAGCGCGCGCGTGTCGGGGTGCTCGAGAATCGAATTCAGGATCGGCAGGTTATAGCAAAGTGTTTTTCCGGAAGCGGTGGGCGTAACTACCACGACGTTCTTGCCGGCGTGAACGGCTTCCGCTGCAATGGCTTGATGCGTGTACAACTGGCGAATGCCTTTTGCTGCGTACGCGGCGATCAGATCGGCATGAACCCAAGCCGGGAATTCCGCCCATTGCGCTTCACGCGCTGGGAAGTAACGGATCGCTGTGAGCGCATCGCCATCCACGTCTCGCGTAGCAAGAGCGTCGAGTACTTCACGCACGCGCATCAGCGACAAGCCTGCCGCCGGTTCGAGAGAACTGGGTGCCGCAGACCGCACGGCGAGAGAATGGGACATCGAGCGCTCCTTCTGCGATTCGCCTTTTATTCGCCAAGGCTAGCACACGGCGATACGGGCCGCAACAGAGAACTGTTCATTGTTTACGGTCCGCCCGGCTATTTCCGCAAAGCAGCTCCTCGGTGATTGCCAGGCCGATCGCGGCTCTCGCGCAATGATTGCTAGAATAAAGGTTGCGGCGTTCCTCGCTTGCGCACTGCAAAGGGTTCGCCGGCCAGTGAGACCGACGAGGGAGAGCAGTGGCCAAGCTGACCGTCCTTTATGATGGGGCCTGTAACCTGTGCCGCGCCAGCGTGGCTCGGGTCCGACGCATGGACCGGCGCGGCCGGATCGAGCTGCTGGACCTTCATGACGCCAGCGTGCCCGCGCGCTTTCCCCAAGTAAATATCGAAGAAGCGATGCGCTTGATGCAAGCCGTCGATCCTGCCGGACACGTTTACTCGGGCGCAGATGCCTGGGCGCGCATTGGACTGACGCTGCCTGGCTGGAAGCTAATCGCCTGGCTGCTTCTCGTGCCCGGGATCCATTTCATCGCGCAGCATTTGTACGGGTGGATCGCCCGGAATCGTTACCGCTGGAACCGCGAGCTTTGCGAAGACGGCACGTGCTCTTTGCACGTGGATCAACCTCCCATCCGAAAATAGATCTCTTTTGATAAATTCCGTATCCGGCTGCCCATGCTGCCGTCCCGGTATAATGTGTCGCGTCTATGGAATGGACTCCATCCTCCGTCATCCGCTGGCTCTTTGATTCGCGAAAGGGCCCCGCCGACCGTTTCGTGTCCCGCTGGATTTTCTTGCGCGCTCTCGGCGTCATTTATTTTTCCGCTTTTTTCTCGCTCGTTTTCCAAATTCGCGGGCTTATCGGTCCCCAGGGAATCCTCCCGGCCGGCGAGTACCTAAAAAATATTGCGGCTCAGGTTGGATTTGAGCGCTACTGGTATGCGCCAAGTATCTTGTGGTTTTCCAGCAGCTCGCACATGCTGATGGCGCTTTGCTGGGTCGGAATGGCCGCTTCAGTGCTGTTAGTCCTCAATGTTTGGCCTCGCGGGATGCTCCTTATTTGTTTTGTATGTTTTCTTTCGTTTGTAAGCGCTGCGGGCGATTTCTCCGGCTACCAATCCGATGGAATGCTCCTTGCCGCCGGATTCCTCTCGCTGTTTTTTACGCCCGGCGGACTCCGGCCGCGCCTCGGCCAAACGCAGCCCCCTGTGCGCGCCGCGCTCTATCTACTGCTCTGGGAATGGTTCCGGATTTACTTCGAGTCCGGCGTTGCCAAGATCATGGGCGGCGATCCCGAATGGCGGCACTTCGCGGCGCTCGATGAGTATTACCAGAATGGCCCGCTGCCCACCTGGATCGGGTGGTACGTCCAACATTTTCCACACTGGTTTCACGCGACAACGGCTTTCTTCACTCTCGCGCTCGAGCTAGTGCTGATTTGGGCGGCGTTCCTCCCGCGGCGGATTCGCATCGCCCTCTTTTTCGTTGTGACGCCCTGGCAGATCGGCATCATTCTGACGGCGAATTATACGTTCCTGAACTATTTGGTTCTCAGCCTGGGATTTCTTCTTCTCGACGACCGCTTTTTCGCCCAATTTCTCCCAGCAAGATGGAAAAGGCCGCTTCTTGATCGAGCGGCTCCGACTGCCGTCGAGCCCAGTTCGCTCGGCGCAGACGCGCTCTCCATTTTAGAGCCGTCCTCGAGCCCCTCTCCAAACGAGAGAGCCGTCGAGCGCGAAAGCTATCATGACCGGTGGGAACAATTCCTTTCCCGGCTTTCTCCATTTCGCGTGGCCGTCGTTGCGTTTGCGCTGACTTGGATTTTCTACGCGACCACCGTGCAAGTGTTTTGGATGATCTCGCCTGTTCCGTTTCCCACTACACCGGTCTCGTTGCTCGATCCCTTTCGCATCGCCAACCGCTACGGCCTTTTCGCCGTGATGACGCGCGGCCGCTATGAAATCGAATTCCAAGGCTCCAATGACGGCAAGACCTGGATCGCGTATCCTTTCCGCCACAAACCGCAGGAGCTGGACAAAGCGCCGCGCATCTACGCGCCCTACCAGCCGCGATTCGATTGGAACCTATGGTTTGCCTCGCTCGGCGGGTGGCGCGACAATCCGATTGTCTTGCGCACCGAACGCAGATTACTCTCGAACG
Organism: Candidatus Acidiferrum sp.; assembly: GCA_049792735.1. Lineage (GTDB taxonomy): Bacteria > Acidobacteriota > Terriglobia > Acidiferrales > UBA7541 > Acidiferrum. The sequence continues at coordinate 18,130 of JBARBE010000137.1, read as the reverse complement.
ATCAGGACGTGCTCGCGCTCTTTGCAGCCAACCCTTTTCCCGACTCGCGGCCGCGGTACGTTCGCGCGGTGCTCTGGCGATACTGGTTCACGTCCATGGCGGAAAAAAGGGAACATGGTTTGTGGTGGCGGCGCCAGTTTCTCGGGTTGTACGCGCCAGCGATTGAACTCGAACCAGACGGCAGAATCGGCGTCACGCAATGGCCACCGGAGCTGCCTCCGCACGAATAGATGAATTCTCCATTCGATTTGGCGCGAAGAAAGCCGCTAGCGGCGAAGCCGAAGAATAAGAATCGCTCCAGCAAAAAAGAGGAGCGAGGAACTGGCAAACGCAGCCTGTACGGAAACGGCGCTCCAAAGAAATCCCACGAGGAGACTCGATAGAAAATCGCCGACGGCGTTGACCGCAGCCAGCGTCCCGAAAGCCATCCCATGTTGTTCTTTCGGAACGAGCTCGGCCGCGACAGAATCTTCGAGAGCTTCTTCGGTACCTACATAAAGACCCGCCAAAACAAAAATCACGCCCAACAGCCAAAGCGAATGTGTGCCTGTGCAAAGCAGGATTGCGGTGATTCCTGCAAGCCCGTAGCCGCCCACCAGGACAACCTTGCGTTGGGGCACATGGTCGCTCAACCAGCCGCTTGCATAGGCGGAGCCGGCGTAAAACACATTGTGAAGCGTATAAAGCACGATCGCGATACTGGCCGCCCGCGCAATTCCGTATTCAGGCGCGAGCATGCGCGAAGCGTAAAGAATAAGCAGCGAATGCGAAAAATCGCCAGCCCCGAATACGCCGACTCCCAAAAGAAAACGGCGGAAGGGAGCGGGCAAATCGCGAAGGCCGGTCAGAAACGAGCGCTTCGACTTTGCGGCGAGGGGACGTTCGCGCACCAACAGCCAAAAACAGGCGACGGCCGCCAGACCCGGAAGCAGGGTCCAAAGAAAAATCTTCTGATAATTGAGTCCGGTTTTTTCCAGCAACCACAACGCAGTGAGCGGTCCAACAATCGCTCCGACTGTATCCATCAAACGTTCGAGCCCGAACGCCCGCCCGTACGCGTCGGGTGTGACATCCGCCGCCAGCAACGCTTTCTTTGCCGGTGAACGAACACCGCGTCCTAGCCATGCCGCCGTGCGCCCAATGAGAACGTGATATGCGTGGGTCGCGAAAGCGAAAGAAGCGGTGGAAAGCGCCGTAACCGCATAGCCAATTAGAGCGAGCGGCTTGCGATGCTTTAAGCGGTCCGTAAAATGACCCGCCGCAAGCTTTGTGAAGCTCGAAAGGCCGTCCGCGACACCTTCGATCAAGCCCAGCCACGCCGGCCCCGCTCCAATTGCCGCAAGAAATGCCGGCAGAACCGCCGTAGCGGTTTCATGACTCCAGTCGCTGAAGAGGCTGGTCAGGCCAACGCCCAGAACCGTGCGATTCAGCCAGGATTTTTTCTGCGTGTCTTGCTCCATGGAAGAGGAGTCTACCGTCAAGGGCTCCAAACTTTATGAAGAATGTGTGAAGGTGATTTTCAATCCGAGGGAACGGCGCTATTGCCTGTTGGCAGGCGCCACGCTTCTGCCCTGGAAAAGTACGGCGCGCACTTTTTCGAGTGCATGAATATCGCTCAGTGGATCGCCATCCACTGCGACGAGGTCGCCTTCTTTTCCGGTTTCTAGAGTTCCAAGCTGATCGAGCCCAAGCAATTCCGCACTTGTTTTCGTCCCCGAAACAAGCGCCTGTTGCGGAGTCATCCCGTATTTCACTTCCGCAATCATCTCATCGCGCACCGTTCCCGTTCCCGGCGCGTAGGAGTGGTCCGAACCGGCCGCAATTGTCACACCCGAATGCAGCGCAAGCTGGAAACTTGGGAAATGCGTCTTACCGAGCGCGTTGACCTTGGTGATTACATATTCAGGGAAGTGCATTTTCACGCCGTTTTCGATGCTTTCTTCGACCACGAATACCGTGGGAACCATCACGATCCCGTGGCTTTTCATAAAGTCCGCAGCGGCCTGATCGAGCTCCGAACCATGCTCAATCGAATCCACCCCAGCCTCGAGCGCCGAGCGAATGCTGCGAATGTTCTCCGCATGCGCCGCCACTTTGACATGCGCCATGTGCGCCTGTTCAACAATCACCCGCAGCTCCTCCAGCGAAACTTGTTCCGAGGTGGGGGAATCGAGCGGCGAAAGCACTCCGCCCGAAGCCAACACCTTGATCACGCGAGCTCCATATTTAATTTGCAGATGGACGGCCTTCTCCGCGTCCGCCGGCGAATTGATGAATCCGTTCATCGGCGTATAAAAATCTTCCATCGGCAAATACGGCGGCGCAGGAAAGAAATCGCCGTGCCCGCCGGGAATGGTTATCGCGTGCGCAGCGGGGACAAGATGTGGACCAGGAATCGTTCCGTCTTCAATCGCATCTTTCAGCGCGACATCGATAAAACCTTCTGTCCCCAAAACGCGCGCGCCCACAACACCGGAGGACAGTGCGTAGCTCATCGCCTTGCCGCCGCGCAGCGCCGCCAGCGGGTCGGAAACGGCCTTTCCAAATGCGCCGGACCAGATGTGAATGTGCGCGTCCACGAATCCCGGGACTACGGTGTAGTTCGAGAGATCGACTTTCTCCGCTCCGGCCGGCTCGGGAATATCTTTGCCTACGGCGGTCACCTTGCCGTCGGTGATCACCACGAAGCCAGGCGAGATCGGCGGTTTCTCCGCGTCGAAGATGAGCTTCCCGCAGCGCACATAGACAATCTTAGGCGGCGCAGCGATTGCTGCGAGCGACGCAAGCAAGCACACCATCACCGCCATCAAGATTTTTCGCATCAACTGCTCCTTTTGGGCGTTGCAAATGGCAAGCTTCGCCGCCGCCGATGAATTCACCGCGCGCCAGCCTAAATCGCCAAGCTGCTGATGTCAAATTGTGCTTACCGATTGCGCCTGCCGTTCGGAGCCGCCGCGGACCAGGGCAGCGACTCACCGCTGCCCTGCCGCCTAAACGCATTCGATTAATAGTGGAAGTGAAAGCGCCACTGCACGAAGATTTCGCGCGGATTCAGATAGTGTGTTCCGCCGAACGTAAAGCTATTGTCCAGCAGCACGCGCCGGTTCGCGACATTGATGGCTTGTACGCTGAGGGAAAACCGTTCCCCGAAGCTTTTGCCGAGGGAAAGATCGAATGTCGTGTGCCCTGGCAAATGGTCGCCAGGATACTGGGCCGACGGGGAACCGTTGGAGAATCCCGATCCGTAATACACATCTGTCGAGGCGTACGAATTCCACGGCAGTGTGTACTGCCCTCCGATGTGAAGAGTATTTCGCTGGTCGTGGTCCAGCAATCCGTAGCCGTCGCCGAAAGAAAAGTCGGTGAGGCCGCCGTTGATATCGCCAAAACCGAGCGCCAGTTGATTGGAATACGTTAAATAGACCTGAGCGCGATGATAGATGCGCGGTGAACGCAGCGTGAGCTCCCACCCGTCGATCCGCGCGCCTTGAATGGTGATGGGAATGAACAGATCCGAGTTATTGAAATTGTTGTGATCGAAGAAATTCTTCGCCAGCGTCTGGAAATTGTCGGCGTCCAGCGTCCACCCGTGAAACGGAATGGTCACGCCAAATTGATGCTCTTCGTCGCGCTCCCCATGCAGCGGTACGAAGCCTAGATCCTGGTCGGTCGCGTATTGCAGCAGCGGCCCGGATACCGTTGCGAGTGGCGGCGCTTGATAGAAGTGCCCGTAGAACGCCCGAAAGACCCAATTGATCTTTGGAACTCTCACCGAAAGTCCCACGCGCGGATCGTTAGCGCTCTCAGCGGTCGAGACCGGACCCGTCGAGGTGAGCACCGTACCGCCCTCAAAGTTTGTATGGCGGAAACCGGCATTGATCGTCAGCCACGGCGTGGCTTGCAGTTGGTCGTCCACATATACCGCGAACAAGCCCCCACTCGGGTTTCCGCCGGTGGCTGCGAGATCGGAGCACACCGGCGGGGGCGGTGGCACCGTGGGTGGAACGGTCGGTGTATTCACCGCATTACATGTGAATTGAAACGTATCGCTGTCCTGCTGCGCGAACCCGTACAGACCGCCGCGAAAATTATTGCGGTCTTTCACCCACGTGATGTTAGTCTGCGCGCCCTCGTATTTCGAAGCGCGGTCTTGCAAGGTGGCCCCAGGAGAATCAAAGGGAGCGCTCTCGTAATCCACGCTGTTGTAATGGAAAAATGGTGAAACCGTCGCGACTAAACCTGGGCTGAAAGTGTGCACCCACGAAAACGTCGCGAAAGAATCGTTCTCGCGATTGGCGTCCTTAAGGTAATTGGGCGGAGTAATTCCCATCAGGTTGTTGGGATCATTCGGATCGAAAGGGACCTGATAGAAATCCCGCCGCGCCTGAGCCACAAAACGCAGTTGGTCCTTCGAATTCAGGTTATAAATCAGGGAGGTGAATCCCCCGAATCCGTTCGCGGCATCATGAATGACGGCCGACGTCGGCGTCTGCAGTCCTAGATTGGTGCGGTTGCCGTTAAGGCTCCCGTAGTATGCGAAGCGGTTCGAATGTCCGCCAAAGTTGAGTTGGTCATCCGTCTGATAGAAATTTCCCGCTGTCATCACCAGTTCCGCTTCGTTATTACGTTCAAAGCCGTTGCGCGGAGCTACGTTGAACACTCCGTAGGTCCGGTCGCCGAAGTCCGCGTTGTAGCTGCCACGCTGAACCTCCAGCGTATCGATGTCCCGCGGGTCAATCTGCGGCCCCAGGTTGCTCGCGATATTCGTGTTGGGAATCGGTACGCCATCGATTAGCCAGCTCACTTGATGCCCGCCGCGCACATGCAGTTGGTCATGCGTGAAGTACGATCCCGGAACGTAGTCAGTGATCATCGCCAGGCTGTTCGTCCGCGCTGCACCAGGAGTTACCGCAATCTCCTCGCGATCCACGATCGTCGTAGGCGTTACGGATTCCGCCTGCGCTGGTCCGGAACTGGAGATGACCGTCACGATCTGGGTTTGCGTTGCCAGACGCAATTCAAAATGCAAAATTGGCGCGCTACCCGAAAGTACCGTGACCCGCTGCGCCTCCGTGGCGAACGGTACTTTCGACACGGTAACCTGGTACTCGCCGAGCGGTACAGCGTCAAAGTGAAATTCGCCATTCGCGTCGCTCTGCGCCGTGATGGAAAAATCGGAGTCCTTCGCTTTCAGCACGACTTGTGTGCCCGGAATCGGGCGGTGCTGCTCATCGTGGATGATCCCGCGCACGGTCCCGAACACGGTGGCAAAAGCCGCAGCGGCAGTTAGCAGCATCGCTGCGAATGCATACAAGATTCCTCTCATGAACTCTGTTCTCCTCATGGAATAGTTTTCGCGCGGCTGCCGAGCCGCGGCACAGGTGAATAAGCCTTTGTGGAAAGTCGATTTATCTTCTAAAGGACTTGAGCAAAGAATCGAGGGGGAGGAGAGAGGGGTTGCACGAAACGGGAAAGCTCGAGGGAACTTGCTAATTCTATGGGGCGCACAACTTCAGCCGCCGCGAGAGACAAACTTACCGCAGGCAGCAAGAACGCGGCGGGAATCAGCGCGGGTCGCGCCGGGTTCTGGCAACATGAGATTGGACACGACGCCATGCCACTCATGCTGCCCATGTCGTGACCGCAGTTCATCGGAGAAGAATCCCGCGCGGGAACGCTCTGCTGCCTCTGGTGATGATGTGCGGCCATTGGGCAGAAACCCCCGGCGCAACAGTCCATGCTCCGCGAAAGCCATGTTGCACCGGCCAACGGCGCATACAAAAGCGCCACCGCCAGCAGGCAAAGCCATGCCGCGACTATTCTAACGCGCTCTTGTTTCTTTAAACCCACGAGTACCCGAACCTCAGAACGAAAGCCCATCCATAATACCCCAGTTGGACGTTTGCGAATAACTTTGGATATCCGAGCGCTCCTGGGGAGCCGCCATGCGAATACCTTGATGCTTCCCGCTAACCAGCATCGAACGGCCCCGCCTAAGCCATCTTGACTTGCCCGCGCATGCGTCGCAGACTGATTTTATGGCTCACACGTATCTCCTCTTTGATTTTGGCATTGACGAAGAGAAAGCTCAGCTCGCCCGGCACAAGCTCGAAGGCTGGAAGCAGGCCTTCCGCCTGGACAAAAAGCTTCTTTACAAGCTCGAACGCGCCGAAACAGAAGGCAAAGGCGCTCCGGAACCAGAAGCAATTGCTGAGGAAACTCCCAAAGCCGAAAAATCAATGCCAAAAACAAAATCCAAGTCGAAATCTGCCAAAGCGGAACATGCAAAGGAAACGTCAAAGGAAGCCCCGTCCGCTGATGGCAAGGTGAACTTGCTCGTTCGCCTCTACTTTTCCGGACACGAAAAGCTCACGGAGCATCGCTGGATCGAGCGCATTCCTTCCGAGGAGCCGTTCAAGGAAGCCTCTCCGCGTGTCGTACGGCAGGGCGAACCCCAGTTCGAAGAAGTCGTTAAACAGTTCGAGTCTCTCGAGTAGGTTTTCCAATGTGTCCGGCAACGGCCAAATTTCGGTTATGATACATTTCCGCTGCGGCTAAATCCCGCTTCTCAACGAGGGTAGATCGTATGGCGGTACAAACGCGCGTGAAACTTGCCAGGCTGGACTCCCCGAAGTTGCACGGCCTCGACCGCGACGCGCTCATCCGCATTTACCGCACCATGTATCTTTCCCGCCGCCTCGACGACCGCGAAATCCAGCTCAAGCGCCAAAACAAAATTTTCTTCCAAATTTCCGCAGCCGGACACGAAGCCGTGACCGCCGCCATGGGGCTTCTTCTTCGTCCCGGCGTCGATTGGATTTATTCCTATTATCGCGATCGCGCTCTCTGCCTGATGCTCGGCGTCAAACCCGTCGACATGCTTCTGCAAGCCGTCGGCGCCAAAGATGACCCCAGTTCCGGAGGCCGCCAGATGCCTTCCCACTGGGGCCAGCCCGCTCTAAACATCGTCAACAAATCCTCCTGCACGGGCACGCAGTTCGTGCAAGCCGTAGGCGCTGCGGAAGCCACCCTTTATTACGAAGGCCGTCCGAAAGCTCTGGCGCAAGCCAAGAACGCGCCCCTTGGCGAACACGTCCGTCACGCATCCGACGAAATCGTTTTTGTTTCCGCGGGCGATGGCGCCACCAGCGAAGGCGAATTCTGGGAATCCCTGAACGCCGCTTGCGCCAAAAAGCTTCCCTTGCTCTATCTCATCGAAGACAACGGCTACGCCATTTCCGTTCCCATCGAAGTGCAAACCGCCGGCGGCAGCATCTCCAAACTCGTGCGCGGCTTCCCAGGTCTGCATATCGCTGAATGCGACGGCACCGATCCCCTCGAAAGCTATGCCGTGTCCAAAGCCGCCGTTCACTACTGCCGCGAGCGCCGCGGGCCCGCGCTCATCCATGCCCATTGCACGCGTCCGTATTCGCACTCGCTTTCCGACGACGAAAAACTCTACAAAACTCCCGAAGAGCGCGAGGCCGAAGCGCACCGTGATCCCATCTCCAAATTTTCCTTGTTCCTCGTCCGCGAAGGCATTCTCGATCAAAAAGAAGTCGAATCTCTAGAAGCCGAAGTGGATCAGCAAGTCCGCAACGCCGCCGACGAAGCGCTAGCCGCGGAAGAGCCAAGCATCGATTCCATCCGCGTAAACATTTATTCTCCGGATGTCGATCCCACTTCTTCCGTCTTCGAAGCTCAGCCGCACCTGCACGGCGCTCCCAAAACCATGGTCGAAATGGTCGCCGCCACGCTCTCCGACGAAATGGCCCGCGACGAGCGCATCACCGTCTTCGGCGAAGACGTCGCCGACGCCAGCCGCGACGAGCACCTCAAGGAAATCAAAGGCAAAGGCGGTGTCTTCAAAGCGACCGCGGGCCTGCAGCGAAAATACGGCTCCGACCGCGTCTTCAACACTCCCCTCGCCGAAGCCGCCATCGTCGGCCGCGCCATCGGCATGGCCCAGCGTGGTCTCAAGCCCGTCGCCGAAATCCAGTTCTTCGATTACATCTGGCCCGCCATGATGCAAATTCGCGACGAGCTTTGCGTCATGCGCTGGCGCTCCAACGGCGTTTTCAAAGCTCCCGCCGTTTTGCGCGTAGCCATCGGCGGCTATCTAACCGGCGGCGCCATCTATCACAGCCAAAGCGGCGAATCCATCTTCACTCACTGCCCCGGCCTCCGAGTCGTCATGCCTTCCACCGCTCTCGACGTCGCCGGCCTCCTCCGCACTGCCATTCGCTGCGACGATCCGGTCATGTTCCTCGAGCACAAGCATCTCTACCGCCAGCCCTACAACCGCTCCGAATATCCCGGCCCCGATTACACTGTTCCCTTCGGCAAAGCCCGCCTCGTCGCCGAAGGCACTGACGTCAGCATCATCACCTACGGCGCGCTCGTCCACCGCGCCGAAGTCGCCGCCGCGCAGCTCGGCCGCGAAGGCGTCTCCGTCGAAATCGTCGATCTGCGCTCGCTTTCCCCCTACGATTGGGAAGCCATCGCGGCCACCGTCAAAAAGACGCACCGCGTTATCGTCGCCTACGAAGACATGCTCAGTTGGGGCTACGGCGCCGAAATCGCCGCCCGCATCGCCGACGAACTTTTCGAAGAACTCGACGCCCCGGTAAAACGCGTCGCTGCCATGGACACTTTCTGCGCCTATCAGCCGAAACTCGAAGACGTCATCCTTCCCCAAACCACCCACATCACCGCCGCCGTCAAACAGCTGCTTGAATACTAAGTGGCACAGGCTTCAGCCTGTGCTCTTATGTTGTGACCTTCTACTCGCCTGCTCCATCCTCCTGAACTTTTCCCCAGGGAACTTTTTAGCCCTTTTTGGCGTATCCTAATATAGGAAAGGCCAGTAACACCTCTCTTTTGGGGGTACTCCAATGACTTGCCCAAACTGCAGTAAAGACATCGCCATCGGTTCCAAGTTTTGCTACAACTGCGGCGCCAAGCAGCCGGAATCCGGCTCGCCGGGACTCTCTCCCGCCACCGGCGCGCAAAAGCGCCTCATGCGCTCCAGCACCGACAAAAAAATCGCCGGCGTCTGCGCAGGCCTTGCCGACTACTTCGATATGGATCCCACCATTATCCGTGTGATCTGGCTGCTGTTGCTGATTTGTGCGGGCACGGGCTTTCTCGCCTACGTGATTCTCTGGATCGTCCTCCCGCTCGCCCCCGGCGGAGTCGTCCCCACTTCGACCACCGTCACAACCACATAGCGCTTTGGCCCGCTGCCGTGGCCGTCGCCGCTTCCGACTACCGCGAGTTTCTCCCGCCGCTGGCGCTCGCTGAGTACTTTCTCTGTTTTTGGACGCAAACAATCCATTCGCCCGTCGAATTCGCGCAGCGGGTCTTGCCCGATTGTTGCGTCGACATCCTCCTGCTGAACGACGCTCCGATCGTCGTAGGCCCGTGGACCAAATCCTATATCGCTCCGCTCCCTCCCGGAACAAAGATCCTCGGCGCCCGTTGCCATCCCGGACTTGCATCAAGCTTGCTGAGATTGCCCGCTTCGGAGCTGCTCAATTGCGTCGTGTCCCTTGAAGACGTCTGGGGTAGCGAGAAAACTTCTCTGTTTGCCAGGCTTGCCGGCGAACCCGCTCTTTCAGCCCGCATGTCTGCAATGGAAGCGGCCCTGCTGAAATGTTTAACGGAGAGCAGTCCCGTCGACAAAGCGGCCAACGCAGCCATCCACTGGATCTCCCGCCATCCGCATGGCCGCATCGAACAACTCAGCCAATGGCTCGGCCTCAGCACGCGCCAGATTCAGCGCCGCTTCACAAACGCTGTCGGCTACGGCCCCAAACTCTTCCAGTCCGTCCTCCGTTTTCAGCGCCTTCTCCATCTAGCGTCCAACTCGAGCGCTCAGGCGAATCTTGCAGACCTTTCCGCCGAAGCCGGCTACGCCGATCAAGCCCACATGACTCGCGAAGTGCACCGCTTTTCAGGCATTCCACCCACGATCTCTCTTCAATCTCCTCGGAGCACGCTGCTTTTGTCCGGCCTGATTCAGTCCCCAGACGGCCTCGATTCTTAGTGCCGGCGTGTCCGATTCGTTCAAGACGAGAACCTAGCAATCATCTTATCTTCGTCCTATGCTGACTCGAAGAGAACTTCTGGCAAGCTTCGCGACGATCCCTTTTCTTACTCTCGCAAAAGGAGAATCTCAGTCCATGGACCAACGCATCAGCGTCGTGACCCTTGGCGTTAAGGACCTCGCCCTCTCGAAAAAATTCTATGCCGATGGGCTCGGTTGGAAGCCCGTCTTCGAAAACAAGGAAATCATCTTCTTCCAAACCGGAGGAACGGTTTTTGCCCTGTTTCTGCGCGACCAGCTCGCCGAGGATTTCGGCGCTAACCCGAAGTCCTTTGGAACTGCGCCGATATCGCTGGGTTACAACGTTCGCGCGAAGAGCGAAGTGGATCCGCTCATGCAACACGCTCACTCTGCCGGGGGAACCATTCTGAGACCCGCCAGCGAAAAATCCTGGGGAGGATATTCCGGCTATTTCGCCGATCCCGATGGTTTCGCCTGGGAGGTGGCTTGGAATCCAGCCTGGCCGTTCGCGCCCGATGGCAGCGTAAAGTTTGGATCTTGATCCGCCGCGCGAGCCCTACTTCCCGGGTTTCGGATTCCGCGGCGCTCGCGATTTACCGCCGCTCTCGAACAGCGGGTAGTCCACAGAAATCAATCCCGCTCCCGTCGTCACCAACGCAAAACATCCCGCCGCCAGCGCCATCGGATACGCGTACTCATGCACGGCCAAATAGCTATGCGGCGGATAGACCTTCCACATCAGCAGAGCCATCTCAATCGCCAAAAGTAGCGCCGCCCCCCGCGTAAAAAGTCCCAACAGTAGCAAGCCCCCGCCAAAAAGTTCAATCACCCCCGAAATAAGAACGAAAGAACCTGGAAGGCCGTGCTGGACGAACAAAGCCTGCGTTGTACCCGTCCGGTGAGCAAGCATCGGATAGCCGTGCGACATGAAAATGATGCCTAAGGCCGCGCGAAGCACCAGTAAGCCGAGCGGCTGCAGCGCATTGAGAGATTTCATCGAGATCCTTTAGAGAGAATTAGAAAGTTCCATTCCATCGCAGCGGCATTTTAGCAGAAAAACAAACTGGGCACGCCCGGCGGCAGCCGGGGCCAGGAATCAGGTACAATTCTTAACGAAGAAAACAACAGGGCGCCCAGACCCGATGCCGACAGATGATCAGTTCATGCAGATAGACGCCGCGGCCGGCCGGACCATTGCCGGCGAATTCGCCTTGCTCCCATCCATTACTTTGTCCTATCGGAATGCCGCATGAAACGCAAACTCTTGATTGCCGTGCCCCTGCTCCTTCTCGTGGCAGTTGCGGCTTGGTTCTTCCGGCCAAAGCACGAATCGCTCGGCGAAGCCTACATAGGCGAACGCACCGCCACACTTTGGAGCAGCGTGGCGCAGGTCCGCGAACCGCTGGACACGCTGCATTATGGCGACCGCGTCGACGTTGTTGGCCGCCGCAATGACAGCATCAAGGTGCGCACCATTGCGGGCGAATTGGGTTGGGTGGAAGGTCGCTATTTGATCGAACCCGCGCTCTGGCAGCGCAGCATGAAATTGCTCAAGGAAGTATCCGCGATGCCCGTGCAAGCCACCGGCCAGACGAAAGTGCAAACCAATCTGCGCGTTGCGCCGGGCCGCACGCAGGCGCGTCTTTATCAATTTGGCCGCGGCGTGCCCGTCGAGATCGTTGGCCGGGCCGTCGCGAACTGGGTTCAGGTTTCCGACGAAAAAGAATCGCTGGGCGAGCCGCCGGACACCAAAAAAGAAGATTGGTATTTGGTTCGCGCACTGGCTACTCGTCCGCCAGGCGAATCCAATTCCCGCGCCTCCGAAACCACTACCACACAGCCTGGCGACCAAACCCTGCCCATCGCCGGTTGGGTCATCTCTCGCTTTGTCGAGCTCGATCTGCCCGACGCCATTCGCGATGAAGCTACCTCCGCCGACATCCGCCCGATTGCCTGGTTCGAGTTGAACCGCGTCAACGATCCCGCTTCCGGCGACAAACTTCAGTATCTGGTTGCAGCGGCCCGCGGGCCGGAAGGCCAACCTTGCGATTTCACCACCATCCGCGTCTACACCTGGAACCTGCGCCGCGAGCGCTACGAAACCGCCTTCATCGAAAACGACCTGTGCGGCCAGTTGCCCGTTCAGCTGGGAAAAGGCCCAAAAGGTGAGCCCGAATTTCGCTTCCACGAAATGGGCGCCCCCCAAGACGAACGCGTCTACCGCTTGATGCAAACGGTCGTCCGCCACATCCGCGAACCTGGCGACGTCGCAAAAAAATCCAGCCGTCCAAGCCGTCTATCTGCAAAATAACGCAGATGAGCAGCATTTGAGAGCTTCGCGCTCAGCGGTAGGTGATCACGTCGCCGGGCATCAGAATCAGCGCAAGAATGTCTTTTTCACCCGAATCCGCTTTTACAGGGACCAAGCGCTTGTCAAACAGCCTTTTGACCTGCACCGATCGCGGCGTGTCATCATTGTCTTTAACTTCGTCAATTAGTTCGTCAACCCGAGCTCCCAGGCGCGCAAAGGCGTCCTTGCCGTTTGCCCTGACACGAATTTCCGCGTTCACTCCAGTCAAAGGCGGAAACATTATGCAAGCCGCGTCAGACGGCGCTACCGCGCGGCACGAAACTTCAGCGCTAGCGTCGAGTTCCTTAGTGGCCTCGTCAAGATGTCTCCTGTCCGCTGAACTCAGGACGATCGCCACGGTCACAAGGTCTTTCGCTTCTGGGCTCTTCCTCAGGAATAGACGGAAATAAGCGGACGATTCCGGAAACGGCGATGCGATCTCGTTTTGCCGATCTCGTGTTGCATTTCCGCTCTTTGCTCGCAGAATTCTGACCCGGCCACCTTTCGGATCGGGAACAATTTTGTAGTAAATCGTCTTGACGCCCGTAATCTCTTTTGTCTCCACCTGATTGCTTGCCGAATACACCGGATAGACGATCCGCAACCGAAAGTCCGGCGTCAAGTCGACAAATTCATTGAGGTCAAACACTCCGAACCGAAGCAGATACGCGAGAAAGGGAGCAAGCGGGAGGTTCTGGGCAATCTTGGTTGCGAGAATCTGATTTTCTCCGCCGTGCAAGCAGCCGTTCTCTTCGAGAGCGGACAAATCCGCACGAAATTCGTTGATGTATTGCAAAGGATCGAGAGCAACCGATTCCCCCTTGACCTGACCCCGAGGATCGAGAGCAACGGGCTGTCCTTTGATGGAGCCCTGCCCGAACCCGAGAAGCTCCGAGCCAGATTCCGCTCGAATGTAAGCTGTGCTGCCTTGCCAGTGAACCGTCAGCGGACCACGATCTACACCGCAACCAGTTGACCGAAAGGGAGCTCTTCGCGCATGTGAGAGTTTGACCTCCACCGTGCCGCTGCCGGGCAGCGCGAACCCAGGTGGAATCAGGATTGCGACATCCCCGCGGCGGCTGAGTTGGTAGCTGCGGACGGCGTGGTTGCAGCCTGCTAGCACAAGCGCCATTGCTGTGAGTGCAGCCGCTCCACCGGCACGCTTAGCGGACATTCTGCGATAATATCACTCACGTTGTGGACGGCGAGGCCTGTCTTCCTTGCACGTTTATCTGAGGCGCGGACGGTTCCAACTCTGCGAGGGGGAATAACTGAGAATGACGCTGCATATCAGCGAAGCCGAAGTGCGAGCCGTGCTCACGATGCCGATGGCCATCGAAGCCGTTGAGGAAAATTCGCGTAAGCAGGCCACCGGCGAGGTCGTCGTGCATCCGCGGCGGCGTTTTGAGTTGCCTGGCGGAGGATTTTTTCATTACATGGCTGCGGCGGATTTCTTAGCTGGGTACGTCGCCATGAAGCAGTACACGTTCGTTAAGGGAGAGCTGAAGTTTTTGGTACCACTCTACGAAATGAAATCGGGCGATCTCGTTGCGCTGATTGAGGCCGATTATATGGGCCAGTTGCGCACCGGGGCGGCATCGGGCGTGGCTACAAAATATCTCGCGCGGCAGAATTGCCGCGTCGCCGCGATCATCGGCACGGGCGGTCAGGCGCACACGCAATTGGAAGCCATCGCTCATGTGCGGAAAATCGAGTCTGCGCGAGCCTTCGCCCGCAATGCTTCGAAGCGCGAAACATTCGCAAAAGAAATGAGCGAGCGTCTGGGCATTCCCGTGGAAAGTGCGGCTACGTCTGGCGATGCTGTCCGTGGTGCGGACATTGTATGCACCGCGACGACTTCCGCGAATCCCGTCATCAGCGGCGCGGACCTCGCGCCCGGGGTGCACATCAATGCCATCGGCGCGAATCACGCGCACAAGCGCGAATTGGACGAGGATGCAGTGAAAAGCGCCGATGTCATCGTCGTGGATTCCATCGAGCAGTCGCGCCAGGAAGCAGGCGACCTCATTATCGCGTTTCAGGGTGACGAGATTTGCTGGACGGGCGTCAAGAAACTTTCGGACGTTGTCGCGGGGAAAGTCTCCGGCCGCACCAGCGATTCGGAAGTCACACTCTTCAAATCCAATGGGATTGCGTCCTGGGATTTGGCCGCCGCGATGAAAGTCTATGCGCTTGCGAAAGAGAAAAAACTGGGAAGGGAACTGCCGTTGTGGGGGAGCGAAGCGCTGAGCCAATCGCGCTGATTACGGTCGGGCTTCGCCGAGCTTACGGCGCAAAGCGTCGTGAAGCCGGTTGCGCACGTCGCCCGGCAATTCAACAGGCTCGCAATCGCAGAAAATTTGGATGGTCTTTTTCGTTTGGTTTACGACCAGCTTGCACTCGTGGCACTCTTCCAGATGTTCCTCGAGTTCGTGCTTCATCGATGCATCTAGCTCGCCGTCGATATACGTGGAAAGTTCGTGGATGATGTCCTGGCAGTTCAATTTGCACCACCCTGCTTGAAATAACGATCCAACTTTTGCCGGAGCTTCAGCCGCGCGCGCAAGAGCCGCGATTTGACAGCCGGAACGGAAATGCCCAAAGCGGAAGCCGTATCCTCCGTTGAAAGTTCTTCGATGTCGCGCAACACAAAAACCATCCGGTAGTCCGGCTCGAGCTCTTCGATTACGCTGGACAGAATCTCCCGCATCTCGACTTGCGCAAAACGCTGTTCGGGGCCCGGCCCCCAGTCGCGCAGCTCGCGCGGCATCAAGTCTTCCTCGCCTGCCACGGGCTCATTCAGCGAGAACTGGTTTGGACGCCGTTTGCGCAGCCGCATCAGCGCCTCATTGGCGGCGATGCGAACCAGCCAGGTGTAAAAGCGCGAGTCGCCCTGAAAAGTTTTCAAGTGGGAATAGGATTTAAGGAAAGCGTCCTGCATGGCATCTTCGGCATCCTCGCGATTGCCGGTGATGTTCAGCGTCAGCCGAAAAATCTTGCGCTCATAGCGGCTGACCAATTCCTCGAAAGCCGTCACGTCGCCGGATTTCGCCGCCGCGACGAGCAAATGCTCGTCTTCGCGAGCGATAGTCGAAGGCAACCGGTGTGGATTTGGTGTGCTCAAAATATGCCGAGGGCTAATCAGCAGCCCTGCTCCAAATATCTCCGTCTTAAAGTTAGCACAAATCACAGAAGTACACGCCTCGTCCTCCTATTTTGATGAGGCAGCATAGGCGCGGGATTCAGAATTCTGCGCGCCCGTGTGCCTGCAGCCTTATCGCGAAGTCTCGAGCAAGCTTGACAGCAAGTTCTTTGCTGTCTAGAGTTTTGTTCCGGCTTTCGCCAAGGGCACGATGGGCTACCAAAACCTGGCTATTTCCTCAACTCTTCGGAAATATAAGAAGTCCAGAATTCCTCTATCTTTTTCGCTTTCTATTCGTAACATCCGTGCCACTGTCTTGGCCGGAATCGTGAATTCAGTCTTCGGCGATAAGGTCCGAATAACGGCCTGAGGCCTTGACCGTTGGGACCATGCACGTCGAATCTCTGGCGCTAAGAAGAGGAAATAGGCAACACTAGGAAGATGCGAACGCTGCCCGACCATCTGCGAAAAGGCATGAAGCTGATTATCGTCGGATGTAATCCGAGCGAATCTTCCGTGCGCGTGGGCCACTACTACGCGGGACGCACGAACCAATTCTGGCCGATCCTTTATGAAAGTGGTGTGGTGCCGGAACCTTTCGATTATCACGACGACAAACGCGTGATCGAGTTCGGGATTGGGCTTACGGATTTGGTCAAGCGGCCGACGAAGGGCGTTGAAGAATTAACGCGGGGCGATTTTGCGGAAGGGCGGATCGTGCTTTCGCAGAAACTGGAAGAGTTCACGCCGCACGTCGTCGCGTTCAATGGAAAAATTGTTTATGAACAATTTTCCCAGCGCAAATGCAAGTTCGGTTTGCAGAAGGAGTCGCTCTATGGCGCGCGCGTTTATGTGCTGCCTTCCACCAGCGGGCAGAACGCGCAGGGCAAAGGCGAAAAATTGAAGCATTTTCGCAAGCTGGCGCAGCTCGTGGCGCGCACCGAAAAAGAGCGCTACGCCAAAGAGCATGACGCCACGGCCATCAGGTAGGGAGAAATTTTATGAGTAATACAGCTCAGGCTGCGCACGCGGGTCCGGTCCTTCTGGAAAGCCGGCAAGACGGCATCGCAACGCTGGTGTTGAACCGTCCGGACAAGCTGAACGCGCTCAACAGCGAGCTTTCGACAGCGCTGAACGATGCACTCGCGCAGATTGCGGACGACGCTTCCATTCATGTCGTCGTGCTGAACGGCGCGGGGCGTGCCTTTTGCGCGGGCGGCGATCTGGGCGCCATCGGCAAAGGGCGCGAGCTCAATAAGACGGATGAACTAGGGCCGATTCTGCGCTCGGGAATGCAGGCGGTGCTGAAAATGCGGCTGATGCCGCAGCCGGTGATCGCGGCTGTGAACGGCGCGGCGGCGGGCGCGGGAATGAACATCGCGCTTGCGGCGGACATTCGCATCGCGGCGGATACCGCAACGTTCGGAGAAAATTTCTCGCGTGTTGGTCTCTTTCCAGATTACGGCGGAACATTTTTTCTTCCGCAGCTGGTCGGACCGTCAGTGGCTGCCGAGATGTTTTACACTGGCGAGATGATCGATGCGCAAACGGCGTTGCGGCTGGGGATTGTCAGCCGCATCGTGCCGGTGGCGCAATTGGAGACGGAAGTAAAAGCATTGGCGCAGAAGATTGCGCAAGGGCCTCCGATCGCGATCCGCGCGGTGAAGAAGCTGATGTTTGGAAGCCACAAGGACTCGCTAGTGAAAGCCCTCGACCATGAAGTTGAGATGCAAATGAAATGCTTCCACTCGGAAGATTGCTCCGAAGGAATTCGCGCGTTCTTCGAGAAACGGCTTCCGAAATTCCAGGGAAAGTAGCGCTTCGTCCGCGCAGTCTTTCGAAGTTTGCTCCGGCATCTGCTAAGATTCTAACTCCATGGATGACCTGCAAATCTCGGCCAAAGAAGTGAACGAACGCATCGCGCGCGGCGAAAAGCTCTTGCTGGTCGATGTGCGCGAACCCTGGGAATACGACCTCTGCAAAATTCCCGGCGCAAAATTGATTCCGCTCGGCACGATTCCCGCCAGCTTGAATACTTTGCTGGATGTCGACGACGACGTGATTTGCTATTGCCATCACGGCATGCGCAGCCTGGACGCCGCGGTGTGGCTGCGGCAGCAGGGCGTCGAGAACGCGAAGTCGATGGCGGGCGGCATCGAGCGCTGGTCGGTCGAAGTCGATCCCAGCGTGCCGCGATATTAAAGGGAAAATGAAATGGCGAAGCCGAAACTCAAATTCTTGCAAAAGCCGACTTGTACGACTTGCCGAAAGGCCAAAGAGTATCTCGAGAAGAAGGGTGCGGAGCTGGAACTGCGCAACCTGGACACGGACCCGCTCAGCGAAGCGGAACTTGAACAGCTCATCGGGACGCGCGACTACAAGACATTTTTGAATCCACGGAACGAGCTTTACCGGACGAAAAATATGAGCGAGAAGCTGCCTTCGAGAGCGGAAGCGATTAAGCTAATGGCCGGAACGCCAAATCTAATACGGCGGCCCGTCGTCATTCGCGGCGACCAAATCGTCCTGGGTTTCGACGAAGCGGCGTACAAGAAGCTGCTGAAGTAAA
>JBARBE010000136.1:0-7359 GCA_049792735.1 Candidatus Acidiferrum sp. | reverse complement strand
GCTAGCCTGGTTAATTCATCAGAAGTCAGAATCGTAGTGGAGAAAGCTTACTTGTGGCGCAAAGTAACAATTGGGTCCGGTTGGAGTTGCTCCTACAGGTCGAGCATGGCGCTATTCGCCTCCATGGACTATTTTTTGAGACGGCTCCGCCTGGCCTTTCCGAGAGTGTGTTATCGACCGGCGCAAAGTAACTCAAGAGGAGTTGCCGAGCGAGGCGGTATGGAAGAGATCTTGAAAAGGCCAGCCGCTGGCTAGGTGAACGCGGACGCAACGAGCTGTCTGACGAATCCGCGCACCGATCTTGAATAGCTGAGTGCGCAGAGTTTCGATTTGCGCTGAGCGCATCGACGAAGGCAATTGCAGGCGAAATAGGTTGACCAAGTTATAGGCGAAGCTGTGGAGCAACAAGCGGAACGCATTGGCTCGAAAACGGTGGCAGCTCAAGCGGTCAGCAGCAAAACCATTTTTGAACTCCTCAATGCGGTTCTCACATTCCCCACGATCGTTATAGAAAGAAAAAACGGAACGGCTGCGGCCCGACAAGTTAGTGACCAGGAAACGCAGGTTGGTACCGGCTGCGGCATGTTCGGCCTTGTAGCAGATGCGCCGCTGATGAGACCAGGGGTGGGCACGATAGCGAAAGCTGGAAAAGGAGCGCTGCGGCTCGCCGGTTCGACGATAACGTCTCGCGAGACGACGCTCGAGCCGCTGCGCTCCAGCTTGCAACCGGGAGTTGCGGCCTATTCCGATAGCGTACTGCAGGCCGAAGAACTCGCAGAATTCATAAAGCAGCTGAGTGGCGAAACCAGCGTCGGCGCGTAATTTGATTCGGACCTTAGGAAATTCAGACTGAAGTCGCGGAACGATGCGTAACAGCAAGGGGATGATGCGAGCGTGACTGACAACCCTGCCGGGACGCAAGCGGGCGGCCAACAAACAACCGGTGTGACGCTCAAAGATCAGCAAGGGGTGATACATGTGCTGGTCATAACCACCATTAAAAAAGCTGAGTTGCTGCTGCCCGTGTGTGGGGTCGTCGGTGGAATCGACATCCAGCAGGATCTCCCCTCGTTTCCGGACTTGTTCCCCGCAGATCCTTACAAACCAATCGAGCAAAGCATCCTGCATCTTGAGGAGCTCGCGAGGCGAGGGCGAGTTCTCCCAGCGGCTGAGGGTTGGTTGTGAGCCGAGCGGTTCACCCAGAGGTTGATCGGCCAGAATCTGAAAAGCCGGATCGTGACGTAGCCGGTCGGCGTCGTTGGCGTCCTCGTAGCCAGCGATGATCTGGTACAGGCGTTGACGAAACAACGACAACACGGAATGACGAACACGCTCCTCTTCACGAGGATCACAGAGGTGTTCTGCCAGCCCGCGAGTAAGCCCATACCGCTGATCAAAGGCCCGCAACGGAAGCAGGCCGGCGTCAGAACTGATCTGACCACCGGAAAAATCAGCTCGAATAGGTCGGTGTCGGTAGAAGGAAAAGGTCAGCTGTGGTATACAACGAGATGTCATTTCTGGGATGCTCCGAAAGGGAATGCCGGGTTCGCCAAAACCCAGTGTTCATCACTCCTTTTAGAGCATCCTTTCTTTTTTCACCAGTGAAATCGTGAATAATCCAGGCTAGGTAATCGTGTCGATGCCTTGACCCAAGAAAATGCCGCACTAAAGCAGGAGAATGAACAACTCAAAAAGAACGCGAAGACGAAGAAAGCCAAGAAAAGCAAACATCATCGAACTGCTTCGACTGGACACTAAAAGACTAGACCTTTCATTCGTCTGAATAGAGGTTCCGGTGCCCAAGATACCGGTTACCGCGCCTATCAGAGACCTAGCCTGAATTTGCCTTCGTTGACTTGCCCTACCTCGCACTCTAAGATGACCGCACCCATGCCGGATTTCGACGCGCTCATCGGGCAAACCATCTCGCACTACCGCATCACCGAGAAGCTCGGCGGCGGAGGTATGGGTGTGGTTTATAAGGCGGAGGATACGCGTCTTGACCGCTTTGTTGCTCTTAAATTCCTGCCTGAAGACTTAGCTAATGACCGTCAAGCCTTGGAACGATTCCGCCGTGAAGCCAAAGCGGCGTCGGCGCTGAACCATCCAAATATCTGCACGATATATGACATCGGTGAGGAAAGCGGCAAAGCCTTCATTGCCATAGAGTATCTCGAAGGCAAAACGCTGAAGCACGCTATTGCGGGGCGGCCCATGGAATTGGAGCGCCTGCTCGATGTTGCCATCGACGTAGCCGATGCTCTTGACGCAGCACACGCGAAGGGTATCGTTCATCGAGACATCAAGCCAGCAAACATTTTCGTCGCCGAACGCGGACACGCCAAGATTCTCGACTTTGGTTTAGCGAAGGTGCGTTCCACAAAGGGAACAACAGACAACGTCGAGACATTGGCCACGCAAGAGGTGGACCCGGAGCATCTGACCAGTCCCGGCAGCACGTTGGGTACCGTCGCCTATATGTCGCCGGAACAAGTTCGGGCCAAGGATTTGGATTCACGGACCGACCTCTTTTCTTTTGGTGTCGTGCTGTATGAAATGGCGACGGGCACTCTGCCGTTCCGTGGAGAAAGCTCCGGTGTCATCTTTAGCAATATTCTCGAACGGGCGCCAGTGCCGCTCGTTCGTCTGAATCCCGACTTGCCGCCAGAACTGGAGCACATCATCAATAAGTGTCTGGAGAAAGACCGAAATCTAAGATACCAGCACGCTTCGGACGTTCGCACCGACGTGCAACGGCTGAGGCGCGACACCGAGCCGGGACACCTCAGAATGTCGGTCACCGATGCAGAGGCGGTTGAGGCAGCCACAATTCGTGAAGGGCAGGTCCCATCCTCCAGCAGCAAACAGAGGGCGACGTCGGAAAGTTCAAGTGCTAATGGTGCACAGAGACACGGGTTCCGGTGGAGAATTGCCCTGCCTGCTGCGGTCCTGATTGCCGCTGTGATTGCTGCAGCTCTCTTCTGGCGTTCCAATAAGTCTGCGAGACTCACCGACAAGGACACTATCGTCCTCGCTGATTTCACGAACATGACGGGAGACTCGGTCTTTGACGGGACGCTGCGGCAGGGGCTTTCCGTGCAACTGGAACAATCACCCTTCCTGAGCATTATCTCTGACCAGCAAATCCAGCAAACCCTACAGATGATGGGCCAGAGGCCGGACGCGAAGCTGACGCCGGAGATTGCGCGGGAACTCTGCCAGCGGACAGGCAGTGCTGCTGTCCTCGCCGGTTCAATTGCGCAGATTGGCACGCAGTATCTTCTGACCGTCAAGGCGGTCAACTGCGTAAGCGGGGAATCGCTGGCGAGCACGGAAGCTCAGGCCAGCGACAAAAACCATGTGCTCGATGCTCTGGGAAAGACAGCCTCGGGAATCCGTAACAAGCTCGGCGAATCACTTAGCACGGTTCAGAAGTTTGATACGCCGCTTCAGCAAGCCACTACACCCTCGCTTGAGGCCCTCAAGGCTCTCAGCTCGGGCAATAAAGTCTCGTACGCAACCGGTGAAGCCGCAGCGATTCCGTTTTATAAGCATGCTATCGAACTCGACCCGAATTTTGCCCTCGCCTACGCGTGGCTGGGCCGCATGTATGGGGATATTGGAGAATCCGGCATGGCTGCCGACTACACCCGAAAGGCTTACGAACTGCGCGACCGAACGAGTGAGCCGGAGAAGTATTTCATCTCTGCTTCCTTCTATATGGAGGTCACCGGGAATATGGAGAAGGCCGAACAAACCTGCGAGCTTTGGATACAGTCTTATCCGCGAGCGGAGATACCGCATGATTTCTTGTCGGGGATAATTTACCCGACCTTTGGACGATATGAGAAGGGAGTTGAAGAAGCGACCGAGGCAAACCGATTGAATCCCGACAGTCCCATCTCTTACTCCATTCTGATGTTTAACTACATCGCTCTGAATCGCCTCGATGCAGCGAAGGCTGCGTATGGACAAGCTCTCGAACACAAACTGAATCACCCTTTCTTCCACAGTAACCTGTATGAGATTGCTTTCTTGCAGAACGATGCGGCGGGAATGGCGCAACAGGTAGCTCGGGGCGCGGGGCAGCCCGCATTGGAGGACCTACTGCTGGCCTTGGAAGCCGATACCGCCGCCTATTCCGGGCGGCTTCGAAGTGCCCGTGACATTTCGCACCGAGCCATGGATTCCGCCGAACGGGCAGGCGAAAAGGAAACTTCCACAACGTACTCTGCCGCGTCTGGCCTGCGAGAAGCCTTGTTCGGCAATGCAGAGGAAGCGCGACGGCGTGCCACTTTGGCGATGGAGCGCTCGGCAGGCCGCGATGTGGAATACTGCGTGGCGCTAGGCCTCGCGTATGCTCAGGACAGCGGGCGAGCGCAAGCGCTGACCGACGATTTGGGCAAGAGGTTCCCGGAAGACACAATCGTGCGGTTCAATTACCTGCCAACCCTCCGCGCAAAACTTGCGCTCAGCCCGGGAAATACCTCTGAGGCCATTGAAAGTCTCAGAGCTGCCGGGCCGTATGAACTCGGAGGTTCATCGTCCGGCAACTACGTTTGGATGGCATTGTACCCAGTCTTTGTTCGTGGAGAAGCCTATCTAGCCGCCCATCAGGGCAGAGAAGCCGCCACCGAGTTCCAGAAAATCCTCGACCATCGCGGAATTGTGTTGAATTCACCCGTCGGAGCACTCGCGCATCTCCAACTCGCCCGTGCCTTTGCCATGCAAGGCGACACCGCCAAAGCCAAGACGGCCTATCAGGATTTCCTCACGCTCTGGAAAGACGCTGACCCCGATATTCCGATTCTCATCGCTGCGAAGGCGGAGTACGCAAAGCTGCAATAGCTGTGTGAATTGCTTCAGAAAGATTGCAAAGTCTTGTCTATTCCGAACATGTTGCTTCCAGGACCCGAGTGTCCGATTGTTATGTTTAGGAAGCTGATGGATTACCTCCGACGATGCCGTCCCGCTTGCTAACATGTGACTTTGGGGAGTAGGCTCTCCGCATCATTGTTCCTTCTGCTTCCTGTCGCCGATAGCCCATGGGCGAGGGTTCATCTACGCGAAAACTGGAACAGACCGTTCCGGAGGAGGTTTCACTCATGTCCATTTCTCCTAGGGAGGTGATTCGCCGTCTCTACAAGGAATTCTGGAACGAGCGGAAGCTCGAAGTCATCGACCAACTGGTCTCCCAAAGCCACGCGCTAGTCAGTCCGGCCATGTCCGGGCCAACTGTGGGGCCAGCCGCTTACAAAAAAGAGCTTGCCACCTTCGTAGCAGGTTTTCCAGACTTGCGCTTTACGGTCGAGGAAACCATTTGCGAAAAGGACAAAATTGTGGCGTCTTGGACTTTAACAGGTACACACAAAGGTGAGTTCTTCGGAATCGCGCCAACGAACAAAAGAGTTTCCATGATGGGAATTACAATTCACCAGATTGGAGACGGAAAGATTCTCGATTCTCAGGCCGTCTGGGATGCGATTAGCCTATTTCAGCAATTGGGCGTCGAATTGCCTATGAAACTCGAAAGGCGTGCCAAATCTGCGCTCTGAATCTCCCGATTTCCCCGATTCCGCTACCGGGACCCGCTCTTCCAGACGAACTTTGCTGATGGGATAAGGTTGAAAACAGGTGGTCCGAAAAGGGTCACTCATCAGGACGCGCAAGTTGCTGAATCCGCATGGTCGGAACTCTCACCTTCGAGTGGTCCGCAGGCTACAGGTTCTTGACCACATCGATTTCCGAGAAGGCGCGGAGCACAGGCAGCATTTCAGCGAACTTCGCCCAGCCTCGGCGCAAAAACTGGCGCAAATTGGCAATCAATATCGCGCAATTCCACTCGCTGAAGGAAACAATTCGGAAGCTGCTCCCTAACTTCTTGGCACTAACATGTGCTATTCCGTTGGCAGGTGGAATCGCCAGCATACATACTTCTATACGCGATGAGAGACAACCGTGAATAAGGAAGGTTCGGCTACTAATGGAGATGGAAACTGCGGTAATACTTGGGGCAGGTTTTTCGCGTGTAGCCGGTCTTCCACTCACGAGAAATCTCTTCGAAATGGGAGAAGGGCTGCCTCGATTTCAGAGTGCTACTGCGGAGAACAGTCACCGCGAGGTGTTCCGGGCTTATCAGAGCTGGCGGCAAACCCACCCCGACGCCAACGCCGAGCAATGGCTTCGAGAACTCTATGATTTCAGGGACGACGGCCTCCAGCAGATTTCGCAGGGAACGACATGGAGCAAGGCAATTCGTTTTGCCCTTGCCCGATTAGTTGACCTTCCGGCAGGCAAGAATAGTCACTACTATCACGGCATTTGTACTCCTTTCTGTGACGCAGTTCACCGACGTTTTTGGGACCTCGTAGAGATTCGGTTCGGTGTTCGAGTTGTCGTCTCACTGAACTACGACATTCTAGTCGAACAAGCGCTGCACTCCGGCAATACTCAGCATCGGTCAGCGCCTCGTTGTTACTACGGAGGCTTTCAGTATGTTCAGGTCGTCCGAAAGATGACCGATGTGACAAAAAAGAAATTTGACCTCGTTCAACTCGGAAACGAGGTAGTTCTCTATAAGCTACATGGTTCAGTTAATTGGGCATGGGAACCGCATTCGTCCACGCTCAAAATTCATGATGATGTTCGCGCAGTGTTTCGCAAGGACGATAGATTTGGAACTCCAGCGATAATACCGCCAATTCCCGAAAAGAGGATGCCCCCCGAATTCTCTCAGATATGGAACGAAGCTCGCCTTTCACTTTTGAAGTCTTCGCGTTGGATAGTCTGTGGCTGCAGTCTGCCTGACTATGACCAAGCTCTGCGCAGCTTCTTCAAGGGCATTCTTTCCGAAAAACAACAGACTGTGATTTTGGTGCTTTCTCCGGAAAGCCGCACACTAGTCGAGCGATGGCGAGAGATAAGCCCAGAGCAAGTTCAAGTCTTGGCAGTACCGGGCCTTCCGGAAGCATTGGAACTTGATTGGAACTATTTGGGGGGCTGAACTGACCGGAGGGTGGGAATTAGGGGCGGAAATTCTTGGAATCAAGCGTGGGCGTCTTATCAATTTCTAACAGCCGGGGAAAAATTCGAGAAAAACTCGGCTTTGAATTAAGGGAGTTTCTGTCCACCTAGATTAACGCTGGAACTTCATCACCTGTACGTGGCCGCGAGCTTAGCTTCGTTGGATTTCAAGAGAGCCACTGCCTGTTCAAACGCCTTTACCGCTTCGGTCATGCTAACTAACCGACCTTTAGCTCTTCCTGAAACATCATGTTTGAAGGCATTGATTTCCTCGTAGACCTTCTTCCACTCTGCGTATTTCTTGGCGTTGACGTTTTCCATCCTCTTTGGTGCAGT
>JBARBE010000135.1:0-20699 GCA_049792735.1 Candidatus Acidiferrum sp. | reverse complement strand
GGTTTAATCTCACTGACCGCGACGCGCGCAGCGAGCATATCCTCCAGCTCGAGCACGGCAAACCGCTCGTCTTCGGCAAGAATCGCGACAAGGGCATTCGCCGTATGCCCGACGGCGATATTGAAGTCGTCCAACTGGGCAACGGCGTTACCGAATCCGACCTGATCATCCATGACGCGCATCATCCGCGCGCTTCCTACGCCTTCCTGCTCTCGCACATGGAGCATCGTCCCGGCTTCCCAACGCCAATCGGCGTGCTTCGCGCCTGGGACGATCTTCCCCGCTATGAAGACGTCATGAACCAGCAGATCAAAGACGTCATTTCAAAGCGCGGCCCCGGCGACCTCGCAAAGCTTCTGCGCGCCGGCGACACCTGGGAAGTGAAGTAGTTCCAATTTTGGCATCCCCACCAGCCCGGGCATGAATTTCTGCACCCGTGCCTCCGCCGCCCGCATCATACCCATGTCGCTACAGGCGTATGATTGGGTCTCGGCATTCCTCCAGATTCCCGAGTTAGGAGAGATATCCATGAACACGAAAAACAACAAAAGCGAACCTTCCTATAGCCAACTAGAAGCAGGCACCAAACTAGCCAAGCCGCTTCAGCACCAGCATGCCCCCGAAATCCAGCCATACGGCAAAATCGCCAAACTCCCAATTGCACTCGATGAAAAAGTCTGCGCCGCAAGCGCCGAAAATCTCAACCAGATTCTCGCGGACACCATGACACTCCGCGACATGTACAAGAAACATCATTGGCAGGTCGCCGGCCCCACTTTCTACCAGTTGCATTTGCTTTTCGACAAGCATCACGGCGAGCAAGACGAACTCGTGGACGAAATCGCAGAGCGAATTCAGCTCCTCGGTGGAATCAGCCTGGCAATGGCCGCCGATGTCGCGGAGACCAGCATAATCCCGCGCCCGCCGCGCGGCCGCGAAGAAGCGCCCGTACAAATCTCGCGCCTCCTCGAAGCCCACGAAATCATCCTGAAAGAGGCTCGCACCATGGCCAGACAAGCCAGCGAAGCGGGCGACGACGGAACAAACGATTTGCTGGTCTCAGGCGTGATCCGCACAAACGAACTTCAAGTCTGGTTTCTGGCCGAACACCTTGTAAAGGTCCCCGTAGTTCAAGCCGATCAGGCCAAAGCAGCGGCGAACGGAGACTAACCTCCCTGCCACCATTAAGGACGCAAACAAAAAGGGCGGGCGCCGAATCACTTTCGGCCGACCCGCCCTCTTGTTCTAACTGTGCCCTGACCGGAAACTCGCTAACTTCTCTCGACTGACGGAGCTATGCCTTCGACGCTTTCAAATCGTCCTTGGCTTGCTTTTCCGCATTCTTCGCTTCGGTCTTTGCATTGGCATCCGGCTTCATCGCGTGGATCGCTTTGCTCAAGCTCATCGCCTTATCGCCCGCCGAACCCTGGCAGGTAGACATATCCGCGCTCGTCTGCACGCCCGTCAAATTTGATTTCAGGCAGTTAAAGTCCACTCCGAGATTCTTGCTGGCATGTAGCGCCGCGACGCACTCATCCAACTCCTTGAAATTCTCGCACGCGCTCTTCGCGTCCGTATTCGCGGCCAACACGCCTTGGGATTGCAAGGTGGCCGTCAGTCTCTTGTCTTGCTCATCCTTCGCGTCGAGTTGGTCGTCGGCCGACTTCGGGTCTTTCTTCACCCACTTGATGGGATTCAACGAATGCGTGAAGCTGGGACTACTTGAGGATGCTGCTCCCGCACCCGCTCCCTGCGGCCCCTGCGCCGCCGCTCGGTTCGCACCGTAGGAAAGACTCAGCATTGCCAACGCAACCACCAAAACTAGCCTTTTCATTTTTCCTCCGATCAATCTTTTAAGCCGAACTCGCGGACCCGGAAGAGTCCCATGCTCCAGTAAGCCACGCGCTTCGGTTGGCGGCGAGCGCGCGAAAGGACGGTACTCCCCCAATCCGTCACGCTGTCCCGCCGGACAGGGTCATCCATAGCGACATCCGGAGGGCTTCCCGGATTCGCTCAGGCCCGCGATTTATTGGTTATTCGCTATCTTTGGCAGAAAGGAGAACTTCTGTAGATGGGCATAAAAGCCAACATCATTCGGTACAACAAAATGGCGCGCGGTTCACGAGCGCATCCGCAGAAAAACACCATAAAGACACATCCCCAGCCCTCCCAGGAACACCACCGGCGCCAGGTACGTAGTCACCCAAGGCGTAAGAAAAACGGGAAGATGCAGCGCGCTATAGCCGCCCGAAAAATAGTAAATCACGGCCCCCAGCAGCATGTACATCAGCCCGCGGTGCACTTCCCGCCGCCCGTCCTTGCTGGTTTTCGCCGACAATCGAACTTGCGGAACCGCCTCCCGGCAAAACGGGCAGTGGTTCATGCGGGTCGGCACCGGTTTTCCACAGTAAGCGCACGGACGCGCAGCTAATGCCTGCCCCTGAATGGCACCCATAACCGCTCCAATCCTCCGTCCTCACTAGCGTAGAATCGCGCCGCAACTCCGTCAAGCGTGCCTGCGACAGAAGGTAAACACACGGTTCAGCCGTGCGCGGATAGTCGCTTCGAGCTTCTGAAACCGATTCGTTTGTGCTACATCTAATTGGAAAGCTGTTCCGGCCCGTTCATCTATGGAAGATCTCTCTAAACTCGCCTCTTACGCCGTCCTTGGCGATGTCGATCCGGTCCCTCGGAGCCTGCTCACCGCTTTCCCCGAGCAGGCCAAGACGCTCGGCCTCCTTTATGACGTCAGCCGCGAACTAACTTCCATTCTCGACCGCGAAGAACTCTTGCGCCGCGTCGCCCAGCGCGTCAAGCGGCTAGTCGACTACCATGTTTTCACCGTGATGCTCTGGAACGAAGCCTCCCAACATCTCGAAAGCGTCTTTTCCCAGCGCTATGAAGATCCGCATCCCGTCCGGCTCCGCATGGCTCTGAACGAGGGCATCACCGGCACCGCCGCCGCCGAGCGCCGCGCCGTCCGCGTAAATGATGTGATGAACGATCCGCGTCATATCACTTGCGAGCTTGGCCTGGACACTGGTTCCGAACTCGTCATTCCTCTTCTTCTCCAGGACCGGCTCATCGGCGTGCTCGATCTCGAAAGCACGGAGACAAACGCCTTCACGGAGCAGCATGAGCGCATGCTTGCCACTCTCGGCTCTTACATCGCCGTCGCCCTCGAAAACGCCAGGCTTTACGAAGAGGCCCGCGAGAATCAAGTCCGCCTTCAGGAAGACCTGAATACCGCGCGCGAGATCCAGCGCCAGCTTCTTCCTCATGGCGCCAAAGGCATCCCTGGCCTTGAGCTCGCTGCCGCTTACGTTCCCGCGCGCGAGTTGGGCGGAGACTTCTATGATTTTCTTCCCTATGGCCAAGGAAGGCTGGCCATGGCTTTGGGCGATGTTTCTGGCAAGGGAACCGCTGCCGCGCTCTATGGCTCTCTCGCCATAGGAACCTTGCGCGAGCTTGTGGTCAGCAGCACCTGCAATCCCGCCTGCATGCTTCAATTGCTGAACGCCCGCATGCACGGCGCTCGCCTCGATGCCCGCTTCATCGCCATGCTCTTTGCCGTGTACGACGCTCCCGCCCACCGCCTGACCCTCGCCAATGCCGGCGGTCCATACCCGTTGCTGGTTCGCGGCGGCCGCGCGCAGGAAATACGCATCGAAGGCGTTCCCCTGGGCCTCTTCCCCGACAGTGAGTACGAGGAGTCGTCTATCGATCTGGAACCCGGCGACCTCGTTCTCTTCGCCTCGGACGGCATTCTCGAATCGGAAAATGGCGACCAGGAAGAGTTTGGTTCTCAGCGCTTGCATGCGCTACTTGCCACCGCCCGTCCTGGAATTTCCGCCAATGAACTCTCGGAAAGAATAATCTCCGCCACCGATGATCATAGTGGCCCCGGTTCAAACCCGCACGACGACCGCACCCTACTGGTGCTCCGCGTCAGCGACGAGGCCGCATCCGACTACACAAAACTTCCTGTTATTTATTGAGGTTGAGGCGCTGTTCGGCGGTCTCTTAATCCTTCAATGCCCCGCAGCGTCGGGTATCCCTGCCTGCAACAACTCCGGCTTCTTCAGCAACGGCATCCACTTCTCCCGAACGGCCGCAAATTCCGGCAAATGTTTCTTCGAAACGGGATCAGAAGGCGGCAACCCAAGCTTCTCGAAATTCTTGAACTGCCCCCTTTGCAAAATTCGAAAATCGAGATGTGGCCCCGTGGAGAGCCCCGTGCTCCCCACCAGCCCAATCGTCTTCCCGATTTCGACGTGCTCCCCCGCATGAACGTACATCCGCGACAAGTGCAGATACATCGTTTCGTACCCATTGGAATGGGCGAGGTGCACCATGTTCCCGTCTCCGCCTTTTCGCCCCGCGAAAAGGACTCGCCCGCTTCCAATCGCCTGCACCGGCGTTCCGACTGGCGCTCCATAATCCGTTCCCAGGTGCGGGCGCACGATTTTCAGAATCGGATGGAAGCGCGCTTGGCTGAAGTGCGATGTGATCGGCGCGGCAAATTTCAACGGCGAACGCAGAAACGCCTTCTGCAGCGATTTCCCGTCTGGCGTGTAGTAACCAGGATGCCCAAATTCATCATGGAAAAGCAGCGCCTGGTATTTCTTGCCGCCATTATCGTACTCAGCCGCAAAAATCTTCCCGTACCCTGCCGTTTGCCCGTTCTTGTAAATCTTTTTCTCCAGCAAAATGCGGAACGTATCGCCCTTCCGTGGATCGGTGTAAAAATCCAGGTCGTACCCAAAAATCTGCGCCAGCCGCATCGCGATTTCCGGAGACTCTCCCGCCTGCTCAACGGCGTTGAAAAGTGAATCATCCAGCCGCCCGGTGACTGCCGTGACTTCGAGTTTCGAAGGAATCTCCTTCACTTCAGCCTTGAAACCACTATCCGCCGGCACAATCTTCAGCATCCGGTCCGGATCGATTTTGTAGTCGATCTCGCGCAGCTCGCCCCCAACTGATCGTCCCACTGTGATCGTATTCCCCGCGCGCACCTGCCGCAGATTAAACTCCTGCTGCGCCGCCGCCGAAGCGTTCGTCGCATCCTGGTGGCTCAGCCCGAATTTTTCCAGCGCCGACGTAAAATTATCGCGCGCCGCAAGCCTCTTTTCCGTGGGCACGATCACGTGCTCGCGGATCCACGCCGCCTCTTCGGTCCCAAGTTTTACCTGATGCGTGAATTCATCGGACGCTCGCAGCCTCAAATGAAACACATACGCGAGCACTCCCGCCCCAAACCCCAGCACCACAACCAACACCATCGCAAAACGACGATTCACTCTTCCTCCCTTCCTCTTGATAAAGATGCCCGCCCCACAACCCGCGGACCGGAGCGCACAGCACTCCGATTTACCAGCTGCGCCCGCCATCTTCCCACGAACACTCTTGTATCAAACCACGGTTGCAGTCAAACGCCATTCCCATCCCGTGCGCCCAATCGCCAAACCTATGGATGTAATTCCGCTCAATCTCCATTAGGATGCACCCATGACTTCAAACGCTTTATCCCGCCGTTCATTTCTGGCTCTGTCCGCGATGCTGCCGTGGGCTCTTTCTGTCCGCGGCGCGTCCAGCATCCCCGTCGGGCTCGAACTCTATTCCGTCCGCAATGCCTTGAAGGATGACCCCACTGGCACGGTTCGCTCGGTCGCCGCAATGGGTTATCAATGCGTTGAATTTTACGCCCCTTACTATGAATGGTCCGAGAACCAGGCGAAAGACATGAAAAAGCTGCTGGACGACCTCGGCGTCCGCTGCTATTCCACGCACAATGACAGTTCGTACTTTGCTCCGGAGAAAATCTCGCACGCGCGCGATCTGAACAACATCCTGGGCTGCAAATATGTCGTAATGGCCAGTTCGCATGAAAAACCCGGGCCGGAAGGCTGGAAAGCGGTTGCGGACACTCTGAACTTCGCCGCTGAAAAACTGGAACCGTCAGGTCTAAAGCCCGGCTATCACAATCATCAGGCAGAATTCACTCGTGAAAACGGCGTCCGCCCCATTGAAATCCTCGCGAAAAATACGAGCCCATCCGTCATGCTGCAGCTCGATGTGGGCACATGCATCGAAGCCGGCTCGGACCCCGTCGCCTGGATTCGTTCCAATCCCGGGCGTATCCGCTCTCTTCATCTCAAAGATTGGTCGCCGGAGTCCGGCAAGGGATATACAGTTTTGTTCGGCGAGGGTGTTGCCAAGTGGAATGACATCTTCGCAGCCGCTGAGTCTGTCGGCGGAGTCGAATATTATCTCATCGAGCAGGAAGGCAGCCGCTTCTCGGAATTGGACACCGCGAAAAAGTGCCTCGCGACTTTCCGGACCATGCGGCCT
The DNA here is from genome assembly GCA_049792735.1 of Candidatus Acidiferrum sp. Classification (GTDB taxonomy): domain Bacteria; phylum Acidobacteriota; class Terriglobia; order Acidiferrales; family UBA7541; genus Acidiferrum. The sequence goes on along the minus strand of JBARBE010000135.1, from coordinate 14,348 downwards.
GATTAATTTGCTGCAAGTGATCTTTCTCTATTTGCCCGAAAGAAGTGGCGTGAGCGGCGTGCTTCGCGCGGTCGCTTCCGCGAAATAATTTTCTTCGCGCAGTCTCTTATACATACGCCCCGCGACTTCCGCGGCCATGGGACCCTTCACCGCTCGCGAATTCCCGCGAAGCAGAACGGCTAGCGCGATTCTCGGATGGGCTTCATCCGCATACGAAACAAACCACCCGATCCGCGACGGCGTGGTGTGGTCGTCGCAGGTGCCCGTCTTCCCGATCGGCGTCTCGTCGCCGCCGCGGTCGAAGCTGGACTTGCCCGTGCCGTACAGAACCGCGGCCAGCATGCCCTCGCGCACTTCCGGCAGAACCGACGCGATATTCAGATCTCGCTTCACGCGCGGCGTGAAATTTTCTTTCTCTTCCGGCGTCCGCGGATACTGCAAATAATAAAGCGTGCCCCCATTCGCAAATGCCGCCGCAAGTGCGGCTAGTTGCAATGGAGTGATTTGAATCCCTTGCCCGAAACTGGACATCCGTGCAACGCCGCCAAGCGCGGGAGGCTCGCTGGGGAACGCACCGGGGTGCTCTTCCGGCAAATCATATCCGGCCAGCTCTCCCAGGCCCAACAAGCGCGCATATTTCGAAACCGTTTCAAAACCCATGCGCCGCCCAAGCTCTTCAAAAAATGCGTTGTTCGAATGCGCCATCGCATCCGTCAAATTCATGTATTTGTGATAGCTCACCTTCAGCATGGTGTCGCGCGTGATCACATTCTCTTCCAGCGCGGCAATCGCGATCGTCGGCTTAATCGTCGAGCAAGGAATGTATCCGTCGCCAAACGCAATCTTTTGATTGACGACCGTCAGGATCCGCCCCGTGTTGGGATCCACCGCGACAACCGACCCGTTGTACCGCCCCAAGGCTTCCGCCGCTGCTTCTCGAACGACCGGGTCATCATAAGTAGAGACATCAGAAATCGTCGAATCAGCAAACGTTGGCACGCCGCGGTAACGCGAAGCATATCTGCGGCTTCGGGTTCCGGGTCTCGCTCCCGCTGGAGCCGCTGGCACTGGCACCGCAAAAAACACCGCCAACACCATTGCAAGAACCGCTTTTACTTCTTTCTTCACCAAACCGCCTTTGAGCCCTGACTTCCCACGGAAAATTCCCGAGGGCGAATATTTACCCCATCCTGTCCTTGCGGTCAACCTGCAATCTCAAACTGCTTTCTTTCCTGTCGAATACGGGCCGCACCCAATCGCGTGAGCATCCACTACTATTGCACCTGCATTACCAAATCTCAGCTTACTCATTTGATGCCACTTAGCCGCGCCGCGTCCGCCAAATTCGTTCCGAAGAGAAACACCTTCTCTCAGGATGAGACATATTCTAGGCACCGCCAGGGGTAGTACGCAATAGCCGATATGCACCAGTACGCCCCTATGTGCTTTGTTTTGTATGGCTGACCGTCCGGACAGGCGCCTAAATCGAACTGACCTTCCGCCCGGCAAGGATCACCGTTCGCGCATGGAAGTAAAGTCTCCCCGTCGCATCTTGAAACGGCCTTGTTCCGCTCAGATCCTTCAGCCGGTCCTCTTCCAAAAGTCGCCGGACTTCCGCCGCCCGCTCCGAAGGAACCTTTGTCGTCGCCAGCCAGCGCTCCACTTCCGGCGTTAAATCGTCCGCCGTGCTCACCGCGTCCGTCTCCAAGCCGGCATCGCGAAACAGTTGCAGCAGTTCGCTCAAAGGAAGCGTGCGTACATGCGACGGGTCTCGCAAAATCTCCCACCGATCCTGATAAGCCGCTCGCTCAGGAAACTCGCTGGCGTAAATATCTTCAACGAGCACCGTGCCGCCTGCCCGGCAAACGCGCGCCATTTCCCGCAAAACTTGCAGTGGTTTCTGAAAATGATGCAGCGCCAGCCGGCACACCACTACGTCGAACGACTCATTTTCGAAGGAAAGATGCTGCGCATCGGCACTGCGAAAGAAAACATTGCAAACGCCCCGCGCCGCAGTGCGCTCTTTGGCGATCGCCAGCATGGCGTCCGTCAGGTCGACGCCCACAACTTCGCGCGCAGCCCGGGCGAACGCCTCCGCGATGTATCCCGGCCCCGTCGCGATGTCGAGCACTCGTTCGTTCCCGGCAAGGTGAGCGGCCGCAACTAAGCGCCCGATGCGCTCCTCGTCGGTGACCCAGGGGTTCGCCGCAAAGGCTGCGGCTTGTGTTGTAAATGATTCCCGTACGACGTCGTTATGCTGTGCCACGCAAAAATCTTAGCACACGCTCCCGCAAACCACGCGGCAGCCGGGCTCTATAACACGCATGCCGATCGCTTAGCGCGTCGGACGAGCCTTGCCGGCGTCGCTCGCGCCTGATGTGGCAGACGCCGCCGCGGCCTTCATGGGTGTCTTGTCGCTGTGCGCCGAAGTTCCAGCGTGACCGTTGGGACCAGGCGCAGCCGCATTCGTCGGATTGCCAGGAATCGCGATCTCCAGCTTCTTGCGCAACCCGTTTTCCAGTTTGTCGCGGATGTCTTTGTTTTCTTTCAAGAAGACGCGCGCATTCTCGCGCCCCTGGCCCATGCGCTCGCCGCCAAAGCTCAGCCACGTCCCGCTTTTCTCGACCAATCCCTTGTCCACTCCCAGATCGATCAAGTCGCCCTCGCGGGAAATCCCTTCGCCATAAACAATGTCAAACTCCGCTTCGCGGAACGGCGCAGCCACTTTGTTCTTCACAACCTTGGCGCGCGTTCGCGAGCCCACCACCACGTCGCCTTCCTTGATCGCTTGTATCCGCCGGATATCGATGCGCATCGACGCATAAAACTTCAGCGCCCGCCCGCCGGTGGTCGTTTCCGGATTCCCAAACATCACGCCAATCTTCTCGCGAATCTGGTTGATGAAAATTAGGCAGGTCTTCGACTTCGACACAATCGCCGTCAGCTTCCGCAACGCCTGCGACATCAGCCGCGCCTGCAAGCCCATCTGCGGGTCGCCCATGTCGCCTTCGAGTTCCGCCTTTGGCACCAAAGCGGCCACCGAGTCCACGACCACAATGTCCACGCCGCCCGAACGAATCAGCGTCTCCGCAATCTCCAGCGCCTGCTCGCCATTATCCGGCTGCGACACCAGCAAATTGTCCACGTCCACGCCCAGCTTCCGCGCGTACACCGGATCAAGCGCGTGCTCCGCGTCGATGAACGCCGCCTGCCCGCCCAGCTTCTGCGCCTCCGCAATCACGTGCAGCGTCATCGTCGTCTTGCCGCCCGACTCCGGCCCGTAAATCTCGATCACGCGCCCGCGCGGAAACCCGCCCACGCCCAGCGCCGCATCAATCGACAAACACCCGCTGGGAATTACACTGACGGGCACCAGCACATCTCTGCTGCCCAACCTCATAATCGCGCCCTTGCCATGGTCCTTTTCAATCTGCGATATCGCCGCTGCCAGCAATTTCTCTTTCTCTTCTGTCATTTCACACCTCGGTGGAGGAAATTAGGGAATTTCATAACGCTTCTAACTTGTAGTGGCGCAGCTTGCTGCGCCAGATCAAGCTCAACGCAAACCGTGGCCCGAACATAGCGGAAGCCTAATAGTAACACTCCAATTATCTTTTCGCCATGCTTTCTTTTTAACTTCAACTCAGGGCCATTCACCATCCAACCGCCTCAGCCCCGGCGTTCGCAACCGTGCTCCGCGACATGCTCCTTCAGCCGTGCAATGGCCATCGCCACCCGCACCGCCAGTTGCCGCTCTTCGCCCGGTTCCAGCTTGCGAAGCCTCACGAGCCCCCGCATCCTGTCCCGCGCCTCGATGAACTCGCTTTCGAGCCTAGCATGTTCCGCACATCTTATCGCCAGCCTCGTCGCCGAGCACATCCCGCACCTGTTGAAAACCGCGAGAGGCAAATTACCATCATGGCGAACAAAAAGCAAATACTATTTGTTCGCCTTATCTTCGCCTCAGCCAACGCACCCGTCACTCGCCGATCCTCAAGATTTGCCCAGGCTGAATAGACTCGAAGCGAGCGAGGCACTCGGGAACCAACGGCAGGAGGTCTTCCAGCGGGACGGACTTTCCACAAAAAATGATAAACGCGATCTTTCGCTGCCCCAGATTCTGTTGGTATTCAAATCCACGATCGACGGTCAGGACAACGTCAATTCTCGCAGTCTCTGCTGCGCTCAAAAGCTCGCCGTTCTCAAGTCCAGCAAAGCCAGCGTATCGCGCCGTTCGACATTCATGTCCTGGAAAGTACTTGCGCAGCCCTTCGTTAACGCACTCGTCGAGAAGAACCCGCATTCACGCCTTGGCGGATAAAAGCTGTTGCGCTTCTTGAAGAGCGGCGATGGCCATCTCGCGCGAAACGGTGGGATAGCCCTCAAGGAATTGTTCGAGGGTGTGTCCTCGCTCCAGGGAGTCGAAGAGAAGTTGAAGGGGGACTCGGGTCCCGCGAAACACCGGCGTTCCACTAAGGATCTTTGGGTTTTTCACGACGACGCTATTCGTGGAATCCATGGCCGTCTCCGTTACTCCCAGTATATCACCCGGCGAGAATATGGAGTGCGGCAGCCCAGCTGCCGCTTTTCCCCCTGCCGCGGCAAGCATGCACACGCCATGCCCCACCAACTACACCGCATACTTATAAAATCCCCGTCCCGACTTCCTACCCAACCACCCCGCCGCCACATACTTCTTCAACAACGGACAAGCCCGGTACTTCGGATCCCCCAGCCCCTCGTGCAGTACATGCATAATATCCACGCACACATCGAGCCCAATAAAATCCGCCAACTCCAGCGGCCCCATCGGATGATTCATCCCCAGCTTCATCACCGCGTCCACTGCCTCCGGCGTCGCCACACCCTCCATCACGCAATAAACCGCCTCATTAATTAACGGCATCAGCACCCGGTTCGACACAAACCCCGGCGCATCATTCACCGCCACCGGCGTCTTCCCCAGCTTCTTCGCCAACTCCATCGTCGCCGAAAACGTCGCGTCGCTAGTCTGCAGCGCGCGAATCACTTCCACCAACACCATCACCGGGACAGGATTCATGAAGTGCACCCCCACAAACCGGTCCGCCCGCTTCGTCAAAGCCGCCAAAGTCGTCATCGCAATCGACGACGTATTGCTCGCCAGAATCACTTCCGGCCGCAAAATCCCGTCCGCTTCCGTCAGCACCGCCCGCTTAATCTCAATCTTCTCCGGTACCGCCTCCACAACAAAATCCGCCGCCCTTATCGCCGCCATTTCCGTTACCGGCTGAATCCGCCCCAACACGCTTCCCTTCTCCGCTTCCGCCAACTTCCCCTTCTTAATCTCCCGATCCAGATTCTTCCCAATCGTCTCCAACCCGCGCTCCAAAAACCGCTGCTCCACATCCCGCAAAATCACGTTGTATCCCGACCGCGCAAACACATGCGCAATCCCGTTCCCCATCGTCCCCGCGCCCAGCACCGCCACCGTTTTGATCGCATCGATAGACAAGGTCGAACCTCCGCATCCGCGTAAATTAAGCGAGGTAAAGGAACTTAGGGAAGTAAAGAATGCCTGCAACGCATATTAGCGGTCAAGCCGGAGGACAACAGACCTGTCACAAGGAGTCAATTCAAGAAGCCGCAGGAAAGGGCGAATCACCCACGATTTCCCGAACAATCTCATGCGCAGCCGCTGCATCTTCGGGCAGAACAAATAACTTCCTGGAACCGTCCGGCTGAGCCTCAGCGTGCATACGGATATAGTTCTCTTTCAGCGACGACGCGATTGCACAACTATCGCCTAAAGGCTCCTGCCATACCTCAACGCAGGCATCTTCCGGATCAAAAGCCTTCAGATACAAACGACGCCGGCGCGCCTCGTCCAAGTCTAAATCGGAGTCAAAGTGCTCTGGATACTCGAGGAGAGCTTGATTTCCATCCTCCTCGGTAGTGTCGGAGTTCCACTCGACGACGGTCTCTGGCAGTTGTAACAGCTCTCTAGCTCGCTGCTCGTCCTCACGGGATACCACAAGCTGGTATCTCCAGATGACCTGCATGTGCTGTCGGCGATCTTTGACCGTCCGGGAAACTTGGTATGGAATGCCGGCTTCCTTCAGAGGCCGGCATTGTGAGACGCAATCTGTTTCGCTGTCGCCGATCCAGATCGTGCGAAGATCATTAAGCCCGGTTGATTGCGCAAACTCTTTGCCTTGGGCTGGCGGTAATTCATCGACCAAGTCAGTGTCGCAATCCGCGCAGCGGCGGTAGCCGGGTCGATACTCGGCTTTGCATAGCGGGCAGAACACGCATCACGCCGGCGGCGCACCCTCCACAATCTCCCGGATAATCTCCCGCGCCAGCGTTTCCTCTTCCGGCGGAACATACACTGTTGCCTCGCCCCCATGCGTCTCGGCCCGCGCCGGAATCTCATTTTCCTTCAGCGCCTGCACCAAAAATCCCGCGCGCGCTTCGTCCGAACCAGTCCACACCGCGCAAATAGCCGCCCCCACGCTGGACGGTTCCCTCTCCGCGATCGTCGGCTCGGAAGACTCATTCGCCGCAATTTCCATGTCTGCGGGCTCTTCGTCCAGCAGCTTTTCAAGAATTTCTTCAGCCGCTGCCAGACTCGACGACGGCACCGCCACCTCGAACCCGAATCTTGCTTTCCAATCTATCGGAATGATATCCGCCGACGGAACGGTCCGATCATCGCCCGCGGACTTGTCGATAAAAGGTATCCCCGCGCTTTGCAATTTCTCAATCAACGTCGAGTGTAGCGCCGCGTCCTCCCCCGCCCACAACATAATCAAAGAGCCTTGCGGTCCAGAACCTGTCGCCATCCGTTCCTCCATGCCATCAACAATCAACCACCTCATCGATTAGGCGCTAAGAATACATCCAAACGCAACGCCGAAAAACCGCGCAACCCGTGAGCACCATGAATTCCGCCCGCCCTGCAATGCTCTAAACCCCGCGCAAATCCTTCCAGCGTCACTCGGGCGGTACGCCTTCGACCACTTCCCTCACAATCTCCCGCGCGGAGACTTCGTCTTCCGGACGCACATGGAGCGTATGCTTCCCGCCGCTCTGATCATGGCGGGTCTGAATCTGGTTGATCTGTAGCGAGGCCACGATGAATTCTGCCATCTCCTGCTCGTCGCCCGACCATATCTTAGTGGTTGCGTCCTCGAGCCCTCAATCACCGCCATCCCCTTCTTGATCCGTGCCTTCCGGCTTCATCGGGGCAGAGGATTCGTCTGCGCGTTCGGCAGAAACCGGATCCGCTCTGGACTCGGCGTCTCTCTGGAACGTTCGAGCGCGGGACTCGCCCACCTCAGAATCAAACCGCGTGCCCGGAATGTGCTCGGAATCCTCAGGCAACAAGCGCGAAGCAGGTTGAATCGCCTCGTCGCCGCCGTAGGCTTCTTTCACGACGGCTTCCGCCTTTTCAAAAAGCGAAAAAGGAATGCCCAGCTCAAACGCGCTGCTCGTATTGATGTTGAACAGGTGGTCTTGCCGGCGAATCGTCTTATAGGGAATCCCCGCCCCGTCGAACAACTCGCAAAGTTCTGCATGAACCCGCGGATCGTCCCCCTTCCAAAAAGAGCAGAACGGATCCTCCTCAGGATCCCCGGGCGCAGCGGCCGCATGAGGAACAATCGCCGCCGCAGGCAACTCATGCACGAGCTCAACCTCACAGTCCGCGCACCGCGTAAACCCCTGCCGATACTCCGCCTTGCAAATAGGACAAAACATGTCAGCAGCGGACGAGTCTACTACACCCCGTCAAACCACTGTATAGCCTGACCATGTCCCTCTTCTCGTCGACCTCTGTCCTCGGCGTTTACCCCGGCCGGGTCGGGGCGCCCTCTGTCTAGACTCCCCATTCCCCTTCATCCCCACTTCAAATTTCATTTGATAGTTCATGTACGCTCTGATACAATCTTCCCGTTGAGTACCTCGCCTCGCCACCCAGCGAGGCGTTTCTGTTTTTAGTCGCATTGAGTGGCACAGGCTTCAGCCTGTGCTCTTTCTGTTCAGTCCCAGTGAGTGGCACAGCCAATCCTGGCTGCGCTCTTGATTTGACTCGCAGTTGTAGTGGCCGGTCTTTAGACCGGCTCTTTCTTTTTCCGTAGGTCCAATTCCCAAATCTAATTCAAAAATTCAAAGGAGCTCTCTATGTCTTCTCTAACTGAAAAGGACCGCGTATCCCTCTGTCTCTTCAACTACACCGATGGCCGCCGCTGCCGCACCCCGCGCATCGCCAGCCACCCCCACTTCTGCTTCTACCACGCCCAAAAAGAATCCCAGGTCCGCTCCGCCGCAACCCTCGGCAAAGACCTGGCCTACTTCTTTTCCGGAAACTACCTCTCCGCCTGCGATCTCAACACCGCCCTGAGCCGCCTCATTCCCGCTGTCATCCGCGGCGAAATAAAGCCCCGCCTCGCCCGCACCGTCGCCTACATGATGCAAACGCTCCTGCAGTCCATCCACCTCGCCCAGGACGAATACATCAACGCCTTCAGCACCGACGGCTGGCGCAAATCCATCCGCAACTCCGTCAACTCCAACCAAGACTACCTCTTCCCGCCCCGCCGCAACCAACACGAACCTCCTCAACCCGCCTCGTCCACGCCGCCACAGCCCCCGCAAACTCAACCCGCCCAAGCCCCGGCTCCAACTCCCCCACACCAACCCACTCCGCCGTCAACTCAGCCCCAACCAGCAGTGCCGCCATCACAACCCAGAACAGCGCCGCATCCGTCCGCCGCGCCCGATGCCTGTCATCCTGAGCGAAGCGAAGGATCCCGCCTGGCTTCCGCCGCTTCGACCTCCGCCGAAGAAGCCCTCGCGATTGCCCGCTCCCTCTTCCCCGCCGCCACCGCACCGCCCCCTCCAACAACCCCTTTAGAACCAACACTTACAACTCTCCCGCGTAACCACTGATTCTAAAGCACTTACACAAGCACTAAGTCTTTTATCTGCAACGTTTACAAAAAAAGGGAGGGGTTGAGCTACCGGAAACCAGAAAGCCTTGTCAATCGACGTCGCACTAAACATCTTGACTGCTTGGCCCGCAGTGCGTCTTTTCCCCGCGCCATCGCGTATACCCTGTAGAATGAGCGCGACATTTACAACTCTGGCCACGGCACCGTCGAGGTCGATTCTTCTCTTCTCCACCCAAATGGCCGACGACAACAAGGCCCTCGCCCAAGGGCTTAAGCGCCGCGACCCCGATCTCCTCGACCAGTTGATCGAGCAATATCAATTTCGCCTCTTTCGCTACCTGCTTTATCTGACCTCCAGCCGTGAGCGCGCCGAAGACTTCTTCCAGGAAACCTGGATTCGTGTTCTCGAGCGCGGCTATCAGTACGACGCCAAGTACAAATTCGAGGCCTGGCTTTTCCGCATCGCCCGCAATCTGGTCATCGACTGGCAGCGCCAGAAAAAAATGCAAAGCCTCGATGCCCTCACCGACCCCGAAGAAGGCGCGCCGATGGAGTTTGCCGCGCAGAACCAACCTTCGCCTTTGCATCTGGTTCTGACCGCGGAAGAAAAAATCGGCGTGCATGCGTCTCTCGATCGCATTCCTATCGTCTATCGCGAAGTTCTCGTCCTCCGTTTTCAGGAAGAACTCGGCCTCGAAGAAATCGCCGGCGTCCTGGCCGCACCGCTTTCCACCGTCAAGTCGCGCCTCTATCGCGGCCTCGAAGCCCTCCGCGGCGCAATGCAAGGAAGTGCAGCATGAACGAAAATCTCCACGCCCGCGCCGAAAAGCTCATCGCGCAAGAGCGCATCGAAGGAATCTCCCAAGACCAGCGCAACTGGCTCGCTGCACACCTGCGCGAGTGCCAAGCCTGCTCCCAAGTCGCACAGCAAACGAACGACGCTCTCCGCATCTTGCGTGGCATGCCGATTCCCCTCCCTCGCGGCCTCGCTGCGCGCACACAATTCCGCGTGCAATTGCGCGCGCAGGAAATGCGCGAGCGCGAACCCAAGCGCCGCCTCCTCTGGATCATGTGCGCCATGTCCTGGGCGCTCGGCATCGCCACCGCGCCCTACGTCTGGCGTGCCTTCGAGTGGGCCGGCGAACACATCGGCGTCCCCCGCCTTGTCTGGGAAATGGGTTTTGGCCTTTGGTGGATGATTCCCGCGCTGATCGCCGCTGCGGTCGTGTTGATGGAAAACGCGAGATTAGCGAACGAAAACGATCCATCGGAGTAAGAGCGCCAATCTAAAAGTTTGAGAGAGGAAAGTGTATGTCGGACTACCAACAAAAAGTGAGCGGTTCGTTCAACGAGAGAATGCGGCTTAATCGCTTGCGCCGCAAAAAAGAGAATCTCCATTTCTGGAGCGAGTTCAAGCTTGTCCCCGCGTGGCTTCGCTGGACGGTTGCTTTACTCTTCGTGGTGGCTCAAGCTGCCGCTTTGCTCGTAAATCTGCACGGCCTTCCTAGTCATGATGACATCTTTCCACCCGACCTGAAGTATGACCCCGTGCTCGCTTCTCTGGCATTAGCCGGATTTATAACCATGGTCTCCGTTTTTATAGCGAGTTTCATTTTCCTGGTAGCCTACGTAAATCAAGACGCAAAGCGCCGCGGGATGAACTCCACTCTGTGGACGATTTTAGTTCTGATTTTTCTCCCGACTTGGGGTTTGCTCGGCTTCGTCATCTACTTGCTCATGCGTGAACCGCTGCCCTATCCTTGTCCACAATGCTCGAAGATGGTTGGCGCCCGCTACAACTTCTGCCCCAACTGCAAATGCAACCTGCATCCCAGCTGCCCCAACTGCAAACGCGAAGTCGCGGAACTGGACAAGTTTTGCCCCTACTGCGCACATGAATTAGGGAGCGCGCCGTTGACAGAGAGCGCCGCGCAAAATATGTAGCGCAGGGCAAAGCCCTGCGGTATTTTTCTATAAATCGGAGGACTACGGCAACGACAACCAACTTGAGCCGGAGCTAGTAGCGTTCGACGGCGAGGGCGACGGCGTTGCCGCCGCCGAGACACAGCGCGGCGATGCCGCGTTTTAGGTTGCGGCGCTGCAATTCGTACAGAAGAGTGACTAGAATGCGTGCGCCGCTCGCGCCAATCGGATGGCCCAGCGCGACCGCGCCGCCGTTCACGTTTACTTTTTCGGGATTGAGCCGTAGCTGGCGCGTCACGGCGATGGCCGCAACCGCGAACGCTTCGTTCAGCTCGATGAGGTCCACATCGTTGTCGCGGTCCCAACCGGTTTTCGTGAGCAATTTTTCTACTGCGTCCACCGGCGCCATCATCACCCACTTTGGCTCGACGCCGCTGACCGCTTGCGCAACGATGCGCGCGATTGGCTGCCGGCCGAGCCGCGAGGCGTTCCGTTCACTGGTGACAATCAGCGCCGCCGCTCCATCGTTTGTGCCGGGAGCGTTTCCCGCGGTCACCGTGCCATCTTTTTTGAACGCCGGTTTCAGTTTCGCCAGTGCTTCGAGCGAAGTGTCTTCGCGGGGCGATTCATCATACTTGATCACAGTCGGATCGCCCTTTTTCTGCGGCACTTCGATCGGCAAAATCTGTGCCTCGAAAAAACACGACTTGCGCGCGCGCACCGCTTTCTGATGGCTCTCGACCGCGAACCGGTCCTGCTCTTCCCGCGTGATGCCGTATTTTTCGGCGACGAGTTCGCCGGTCATGCCCATGTGAAAATCTTCGTACGCGTCCCACAAGCCGTCGTGGATCATCGAGTCCACGAGTTTGCCGTCGCCAAGCCGGTAGCCAGTGCGCGCTTGTGGCAGCAGATAGGGGCAGTTGGACATGGACTCCATCCCGCCGGCCACCACGATTTCTGATTCGCCGAGCGTGACCGCTTGCGCTGCAAGCGCCACGGCTTTCAGGCCGGAGCCGCAGACTTTATTAATGGTCATGGCGGCGACGCGTGGGGCGCAGCCGCCTTTTAGCGCCGCCTGCCGCGCCGGATTTTGGCCGAGCCCGGCTTGCACCACGTTGCCGAGGATCGCTTCATCGACTTCGTCGGCGTTAATTCCCGCGCGGCGGATCGCTTCGGCGACGATTTTGCCGCCGAGATCGACGGCTGAAAATCCGGCGAGTCCGCCCTGAAATTTTCCTATGGGCGTGCGAACGGCGGAAAGAATGACGGGAGTATCCATGAGCGGGTGAGCCTCCGGCGGAACAACGCAAACCATTATAGCGCTTTACAAATGAGGAGGGGCAGGGCGATGGGGAAGCTTGCGGGGCGAAGAGGAAGGAAAGGGCGGTCAACGGTCTGCCCTTTCCTTGCGCTCTGTAGAAACGCCTCGCCAAACATTGAATCCTGCTACTGGCGGAGGAAAGCGGCAGCAGGGCTGCCGCACTCCATGTAAATAGAATGCGATGCTGGGGACACTTTAGTTTGCGGCAGCAGCGGTTGAATCCGGCATGCCTTCGTCGGCGCTTGGGCCGTACAGACCAGGGACCGGAACGCCGACTAGCCGGAAATAAATGGTCAGTTGCGCGCGATGATGAATCAAGTGATTCATGCACATGCTGCGGATACAGGCGACTCGCGGCAGGGTAAAAATTTCCTGGCCGCCGGCAAGCAGCTTCCAGCCCTTCACGATTTCTTCGTCGCTGACGCTGGCAAGCGCGGCCCGTGCTTCCGCGCTGCCTTTGTCAAACGCGGCGAGCAATTGCGCGCGATTCTCGATTTTCGGCGGCTGGTACGACGGTCCATCTACGGGTGCATAATCGAGTTCCCGCGTATTTATGGTCATCGTGATCCACTCGGGAACGGTGCCCACATGCCCGGCAAGCCAGCCCATGGTTCCGGATTTCTCGTGCGGTTTCCAATTCCACTTCTCGTCGGGGACGCGCTCGAGGACTTTGCGTGTGTTCTTCATCTCTTCGTCGAATTCGGTCAGCATCGATTGTCCAATGGTCATATCGGCCTCCATCTGAAGTCGCCACTCAGCGCCGCAAATCATAGGCGAAGAAAAGGCGAAATGTCAAGCTTTATTTTTCAATCCTCGGTCCATCCGGTTGGTCCGCACGCTCTAAGCCAGACGCGAGGAATTCCCGCGAATGGCCGTTGACAATCCTTTGCGCGAGGACAAAATATCTTCATGCCGCACCAACTGAGCACGTCCTATTTGTGCGATTCGATCGGGCTTTTTCATTATTACAAAAAGCTGGGCGAGCGGGCGATGGCGCAATGCCCGGACGATTGCCTGTTCATCGCGCTCGACGCGGAATCAAACTCCATCGCCATTATCGTGAAACATGTCGCGGGAAATATGCGCTCACGCTGGCGGGATTTCTTGACGACGGACGGCGAAAAGCCGGACCGCAATCGCGACACGGAATTCGAGACGCCTCCCGCAAGCCGCGCCGAACTAATGGAAATGTGGGAACGCGGCTGGAAATACGTTTTCGAGGCGCTCGAACCGCTAAAGGAAGCGGATCTCACGCGAACGGTGACGATTCGATCGGAGCCTCACTCCGTGATGCAAGCGATCAACCGTCAAATCGCTCATTACGCGCACCACGTCGGCCAGATCCTGTTCCTAGCCAAGCATTTCGCTTTCACTCGAACGGGAAAGTGGGAATCCCTCAGCGTGCCCCGCGGCAAATCTGCCGAGATGAACGCCAATGTAGCTGCGGGCAAGTTCTCGCAACAGGAGACACTGTTCTCATCTAAAAAAGCGTGACTTCAGTCCTCGTTTCCTCTTCTCCATGATTTCCGTTAACCTGCTTAGGTCATGGCGACACTGTTCGATCTTGAGCCGCCTGCTGAGGGCGGGCTGAAACTGAACGAGGCGCAGCGGCGCGCGATCACGCATGGCGATGGGCCGCTGCTCGTTATTGCAGGCGCGGGCACGGGAAAGACGCGCGTCATCACCGAGCGCATCCGCCATCTCCTCCAATCCGATGATTCCCTCTCGGGCGAAAACATTCTTGGGCTGACCTTTACGAACAAGGCCGCGGGCGAAATGAAAGCGCGTGTGGTGCGCGCTACTGGCGAGCGCGGGAAAGAGGTGACGCTGGCCACGTTTCATGCGTTCTGCGAAGGGCTTTTGAAAGAAGCGGCGCCAGAACGGCTGATGATCGACAAGGTCGATCATTGGATACTTCTGCGGCGAAATCTCGCGCGGCTCAAGCTCGACAAGTACCGCCGGCTGGCCGATCCCGGGCAGTTCTTGAATGACTTTGTGGAGTTTTTCTCGCGCTGCCAGGACGAACTCGTTTCGGCGGAAGATTATCAACGTTACGCCGACGGGCTCGCCGCGCAGCTTGATGCTGACCGCGCGGTGCTGGACGAGGACACGTTCAAGGAGCGAGCCGAAAAAGTCGCGCTACAACAGGAAATCGCGCGGGCTTATCGGGC